>CAMLKN010000140.1 GCA_946480655.1 uncultured Devosia sp.
GGCCGAATGTGTCGAACATGGCGTAGTTGATGTTGACGATGAGCAGGAAGAAGGTGGTGGGCGAAAGCAGCGGGAAGACGATGGTCCAGAACCGCTTGAAGGGGCCCGCACCGTCGATGGCTGCCGCTTCGTTGAGCGCCTGCGGCACCGATTGCAGTCCGGCCACGAAGAACAGGAAATTGTAGGAAATCTGCTTCCAGCTCGCCGCGATGACCACGAGGATCATGGCCTGGGTGCCATCGATCCGATGGTTCCAGCTGATCCCCAGGCCGCGCAGCAGGTAGGGCGCGATGCCGATCGTGGGGTTGAACATGAACCACCACAGGATGCCCACGACCACCGGTGCCACGGCATAGGGCCAGACCAGGAGCGTCGTATAGGCGCGATTGGACCGGATGACGCGATTGACGGCCACGGCCAGGAGCAGCGACAGGCTCATCGAAAGCAGCGTCACGCAGATGGCAAAGATGGCGGTCTTGCTGAGGGAATTGAGATATCCCGGCTCGGCAAAGAGCCGCGCATAGTTCTCGAACCAGATGAAGGTGGTGCGGAAGCCGAAGGGGTCTTCACGCTCGAAGGAGGATTTGACCGCCTGGGCGGCCGGCCAGATGAAGAAGATCAGTGTCACCGCCAATTGCGGCGCCAGAAGCGCGTAGGGCAACAGCTTGTTTGGAAAGATTGTGCGCTTGGTTTGCACGGGCCGAGAACTCCCCCTGTGGTCGCGACGAATATGGCCGGGCGGTTACCGGGCCGCCCGGCCGGATCGTCCCGAGTTTCAAGGCTCGGGACGGTCCTGGGAGGTTCAGCTATTGGCCGCTTCGAAGTCGCGCAGGATCTGGTTGCCGCGCTCGACAGCAGCGTCCAGGGCCTCCTGGGCAGTCTTGCTGCCCGAGAGCAAAGCCTCGAACTCCTCGTCGACCACAGTGCGGGCCTGGGTCAGGTTGCCGAAGCGGATACCCTTGGAATTGGCCGTCGGCGTGCCGCGGGTGATCTGGTTGATGGCAATGTCCGAACCCGGATTGGCTTCGTAGTAGCCCTGTTCCTTGCCCAGCTCGTAGGCGGCATTGGTGATCGGCAGATAGCCGGTTGCCTGGTGCCACTCGGCCTGCACTTCCGGGCTCGAGAGATAAGTGAAGAACTGGGCGACGCCCTTGTAGACTTCCGGATCCTTGCCGTTGAGCGCCCAGAGGGTGGCGCCGCCGATGATCGAATTCTTGGGCTCGGTGGTCACGTCGTCGTAATAGGGCAGGGGCGCGAAGCCGACTTCGAACTCCTTGGCATTGTTGATCACGCCGGCGCGCGAGGCCGAGGAATTCATGTAGATGGCGCATTCCTGCGAGTAGAATTTCGGCGGAGCATCGCCGCCGCCCACCGGGCCGCCATATTCGAACAGGCCTTCGTCAGCCCATTTCTTGAGGTTTTCCCAGTGCTTGACCTGCACGGGGCCGTTGAAGGTGAATTCGGTCCCGAGACCGCCGAAGCCGTTTTCGAGCGTGCCATAGGGCTGGTCATGGATGGCAGAGAGGTTTTCGAGCTGCACCCAGCTCACCCAGCCGGTAGTGAACCCGCATGGCGCTGCGCCTGATTCCATGATCTGGCGGCTCATCGTCTCGAGCTCGGCCCAGGTCTTGGGTGGCGTTTCCGGGTCAAGGCCGGCTTTTTCGAACACGTCCTTGTTGTAGTACATGATCGGCGTGGACGAGTTGAACGGCATCGACAGGATGTTGCCTTCGGTATCGGAATAGTAGCCCGTCACCGGCGCGAGGAAAGCGCTCGGATCCCACGGCTCGCCATTGTCCGCCATCAACTTGTAGACCGGGTTCACGGCGCCTTCGGCGGCCATCATCGTGCCCGTACCGACTTCGAAGACCTGCACGATGGCCGGCTGCTCATTGGCGCGGAAGGCGGCAATGGCGGCCGTCAGCGTTTCCGGATAGGTGCCCTTGTAGCTCGGCACCACCACGAATTCGTCCTGGCTGTCGTTGAAACCCTGGGCGATGGCCTCGAGCCGCTGGCCCAGTTCGGCATCCATGGCGTGCCACCACGCGATCTCGGTCTGGGCCACGGCCGGGCTTGCCGACAGAACCGCAGCCAGCGCTACGGAAAGACACAAGGTGTTCTTGGTCATGCTCACTCCCTTTGTTTTTGCGCCGGGGCCTCCCCGCCCCGATCTGCCCGGACGGTAGCATCCGAGCACGGCATTGCAACAGAAAAATGTTCATATGAACATCATGGTGACATCTCTGGGTGGTTCGCTCTGGAGAAACGGCAAGCCAAAACAGATAATTAGTGCTAACCTTGATGTGGGTTTTCAACATTCACTCGCGCGGATTGCGTTCGATGCGCTCATGTGAGCATCATTGGCAGTCGCGGCATTGCACACGGTTGCAGCGCTCAGGTCGGGGAGGTCCATGTATTTCATCATCGTCCAGTTGATTGCCGCGATTGTGCTGCTCCTGTGGGCGGTGCGCATGGTGCGGACGGCGGTGGAACGCGCCTATGCTGCCGAGCTCAAGCGCACCCTCGGGCGCGCCGAAAAAAGCCGGCTGGGCGCCGCGGCCATCGGGACGATTCTGGCCATCGCCCTGCAAAGCTCGACGGCCGTTGCGGCCCTCGCATCGAGTTTTGCGGGTGGCGGCCTGATGCAGATCTCGACCGGGCTGGCGCTGATGCTGGGCGCCTATCTCGGATCGGCCATCGTGGCCAGCATCCTCTCCTTCGACCTGTCGCTGCTGACGGCGCCGCTCATCATCCTGGGTGGCTTGCTGTTCCTGCGCGGCAATGAGCGGCGCACCAAGCAGGTGGGACGCCTGATCATGGGCATCGCGTTTGTCCTCCTGTCGCTGGAAATGGTCTCGGAGGCCACCGCGCCCTGGCGCGACGGCGACCTGCTCGGCGCCGTCATCGCCTATCTGAGTGGTGATCCGTGGACCAGCTTTGCCGTGGCCGCGCTCATCACCTGGGCCTCCTACTCGTCGGTGGCGAGCGTCCTCGTCATCATCACCTTCGGCACGGCCGGCCTCATTCCCTTCGAAGTCGCAGCCGCCTTCCTGCTTGGCGCCAATCTCGGCGGCACGCTGATCGCCTTCGGCATGACGCGCGGCGCGGATGTGCGGGCCCGGCGCATTGCCGCGGGCGTGCTGGCTTTGCGCGGCGGGGCGGCACTGCTCTGCCTTGTGCTCATGGTCGTTTTCCAAGTCCATCAGGCGCCTTTGCCGGGCACGGTCGGGCAACAGGCCAGCGTGCTGCATATCCTGTTCAACCTGGGCGTCCTGCTTGTCGGTCTGCCGCTGGTTCGCCCGGTGGAGGCCCTCATGACCTGGCTGGTCAGGGATGCGCCGCCCCTGGGACCATCGGACATTTCGAGGCTCCGCCAGTCGGCGCTGGTGGCCGACCCGCATGGCAATATCGATGCCTCGCTGGCCAGCGCCACGCGCGAATTGCTGCGCATGAGCGAAATGGTCGAGGTCATGATCCAGCCGGTCATGGATATTGTGCGCAGCGGCGACAAGGCAGCAATCCGGCGCGTCAAGGAACTGGAGCCCGAGGTCGATAGCGCCAACCGGGCGATCAAGCTGTTCCTCACCCGCCTCGACTGGGACAGCATGGATGCCGCCCAGGCCCGCCGCGCCTCGGACCTCAGCACCTTCGCCATCGGGCTCGAACAGGCCGGTGACATCGTGGCCCGCCAATTGCTGCGCGTGGCCGACCAGAAGTCCGAGCGCCGGCTGGCTTTCTCCCAGCAGGGCTGGGAGGAACTGACGACCCTGCATGCCCGAGTCCTGGCCAATATGCAGCTCGCGCTCAATGTCCTCGTCTCGGAGGACGCCGAATCGGCGCGCCAGCTTGTCGCCGAAAAGGACGAGGTTGGCCTCATGGAGCGCCGCAGCATGGAAAGGCATTTCGCGCGGCTGCGCTCAGGCGATCCGAACAGCTTCGAAACCAGCGAACTGCACCTCGAAACCATGCATGCCCTGCGGCGCATCAACTCCCTGCTGACCGGCATCGCCTATTCGATCCTGAGCGAACAGGGCGAGCTCCTGCCCACCAAGCTGGTGGCCGACAAGGCCTAGTTTCCACAGGATCTGTTGGGTTTCCCCGGCCTAAACCATTGGCTCCTAACGACAACGCAAAAATGCGAAGTCGCCGCTTGACTCCGTCATGCAATCGATTTCATGATTTGTGGGATCGGTCCCACAAGAGATCGACGGGAGGATGAAGCGGGATGGCCACCATCACCGACGTGTCAAAACGCGCGGGCGTCTCACGCTCCACCGTTTCGCGGGTGGTGGCCGGCAATGGCTATGTCTCGGAAAGCAAGCGCAAGGCCATCGAGGCCGCAATAGCCGAACTGGGCTACCGGCCCAACACACTCGCACAGGCCCTGCGGTCCAATCGCTCAAACCTGATCGGCGCCGTCATGGTCGACGTGGGCACGCCCTATTTCGCCAACATGATCTATGGCGTGCAGCGCGTCACCCGGCCGGCCGGCAAGTCGCTGATCGTGTCCTCCGGCTACGCGGACCAGGACGAGGAAGCGCGCGCCATCATCGAACTGGTTGACCGCTCCTGCGACGGCATCGTGGTCTATCTCGAACGGCCGGTTCGTGACGATGTCTTGGAGATCGTCCGCAATGCCCGCATTCCGGTCGTCTCGATCGGGCACAATCCTTTCCCCGGCTCGCGGGGCAGCGTCACCCTCAACAATTTCGAAGGTGCGCGCGCCGCGATGAACCACCTGCTCGAACAGGGGCATCGCAGGATTGTCCACCTCTCCGGCCAGGTTGATTTCGGCGACACGGTTGCCCGCGTCGGCGGCATGCGCGCCGCATTGGCCGAGCACGGGATGTCCCTGGACGACATTCATGTCGTGCCCGGCATCTTCCATCAGGATTTCGGCTATTCGGCCACGCGCGACCTGGTCGCCTCGGGGCGGGATTTCACCGCGATCTTCGCGGGCGACGACGACATGGCCGCCGGCGTGCTGCTGGCTCTGCGGGATGCGGGGCTGCGGGTGCCCGAGGACGTGTCGGTCATTGGTTTCGACGATGCCTTTCATGCCAAGCACATGTGGCCGCCCCTGACCACCGTGCGGCAACCCGTCGATACGCTGGGCGAGGCGGCTGCCGCGCTCCTGCTCAAATTGCTCGGAGAACCCGGAACGGGTCCCCTGCAGTCAACCATAGAAACCAGCCTCGTGGTGCGGTCCAGCACGGCCGCGCCCCGACAGCACAGGGAGGTTGCCTGACAATCGTGCCGGACGGCGCCGCGGAGGTGCCGGACCAGACTGAAAAGCCGATTCCATGGGACATGTGGGATCGATCTCATAATTGCCAATCCACGAGGAGGAGAAACAAGTGGAGGGACGTACTGTGAAATCTTTGAGGACCATGGCGCTGTTGGGCGTCGGCTTGATCGCGATGGCGGCTGCGGCCCCGGTCGCGGCTCAGGACGATGAAGTCATCCTGCGCCTTTTGCCCTATCACACCGACGCCATGGTGGAGAATTACAACCCCAACAATCCCACCGGTCCGCAGCAGCGCATGCGCGACTTCGCCTACGAGCCCCTCTGGATCGACAATATCTGGCATCCGGGCGAGAACGAGGAAGCGCTCGCTGTCGGCTGGGAGATTGGCGAGGACCTCAAGTCCATCACCTACAAGCTGCGCGAAGGCGTCAAGTGGAGCGACGGCGAGGATTTCAACGCCGATGACGTGGTGTTCAGCTACGAGTATGCCAAGGCGCATCCCGACTACCCGATGGGCATCGACGTCTACAATGGCGAGACGGGCAACGTGACCGGCGCCGAGAAGATCGACGACTACACCGTCAAGTTCACCCTCAACGAACCCGATGCCCTGGCGCGCTATGGCCTCAATGGCCTTTATCCGCTGCCCGAGCACATCTGGAAAGATGTCGAAGACCCCAAGAATT
This sequence comes from uncultured Devosia sp., assembly GCA_946480655.1. The sequence continues at coordinate 5,935 of CAMLKN010000140.1, forward strand.
ACCCGGCGCTGGACGTCGTGGCGACCGGTCCCTGGACCGAGCCGCGTAACTTCACCCGCAATGGCTACGATCTCTGCCGCAACGAGTTGAGCCGCTACAACGCCGACAACGCCATCGATTGCCTGCGCTTCCCGCAGATGAACGGCAACGAGCAGACCGTGGCGGCCCTCTCGGCCGGCGA
>CAMLKN010000141.1 GCA_946480655.1 uncultured Devosia sp.
AGATAAGTTGGATTTGCAGATGTCCATCATCCGGCGCACGCGATTTCTCCCATTCTTCGTAGCCCTGCTTGCGGTCAGTGCCTGTGCCTCCACGACTACCGCGCAACTCAGTCCTTCACCGCAGTCACCTGTCTGCTCGGCAAGTGCGACAGCACTTGTCTTGTGGAAGCCGGCGTGGCGGGCGGACCAGAAGGATGTGCCTTCCAGGGAAGCCGCGGCAGCCAACGGCCTTGGCCGATTCTTCGAGACGTCTGAATGCTTCAAATCTGCCTCGATTGAGCGCTTGTCGTCGACCTCCGAGGCGGCAGTCGGCGCCGCGGTCACCGAGGGGTTGAAGCGAAACGACAAAGTCGTCGTGATAACTGTCCGAGAGTTGGGTCCCATCGTGATCGTCGGCGGGTCGGTGGCACTGGTTGAAGGCGGGACCGAGGTCGTTCTGGATGTTGCGGAGTTCACGACCGACCTGGTGGGCCCGCGGACATTTGTCGTTCGGTGGCGCGATGGCGGTCCAGGCGTCATCAAGGGTGTCGCCAGCCTTCCCCAAGACATGCAGGCGGCGCTTGTCGCTGGGCTTTTGCCTTCCGCACGGTGACACGGCACGTCTGACGAGGACGCAATAATACGAGCGAAAACAGCGCTTCAGGTTGGCGGTGATGTCGGGAATGGAGCGGGTGAAGGGAATCGAACCCTCGTCGTAAGCTTGGGAAGCTTCTGCTCTACCATTGAGCTACACCCGCCTGTGCCCCCTAGATGCTGGAAATCGCGATCAGCGTCAAGCAGTCACTATTGTCTCGCGCAATGACCACGAATGAGGCGCACTTCGTTAGCAGTGTGCTAGCGAATTGGCTGTTCTTCGGGCTTTACACCGCTGTCGGCGCCATCGCTCTTGATTTGCTCAAGAAACGCAAATATTGCGTAGAAGGGCACAGGAGAATTTCCATGGCACAGGGCAAGCGCGCCAGCCAGGCCGATATCGCGGAGAAGCTGGGCGTCTCGGTCTCGACGGTGTCGCGAGCCTTGGCCAATGAGATCGGCATCAGCGATGCCGTGCGGGCCGATGTGCAGCGCATGGCGCGGATGCTGGGCTACAAGAGCAAGCATCCTCCCGTGCTTGGCAAGCTCGACAAGCGGGCGCTGGCCCTGGTGCCGCTCAACAGCGCCATAGGAAATCTCGCCAGCTTCTACCACGGCATTGTCGAGGGCATGCGCGCTCAGGCTGAGGAGTCCGGTCTCGTACTCGACGTGCGTCTGGTCAACGAGGACATGGTGACACTCGATTTCATCCGTCGCCAATTGTCCAAGACCGGCGCCAATGGCGTGATACTGGCGGGCATCGATCCGGACGATGACATCGCCCAATGGGCACAGGAGACCGGAACGGCCCTGGTGCTCGCCAATGGCTCGGATCCCTTGATGCGTTTCAACTCCGTGGCGCCGGCCAATTTCTACGGCGCCTATCTGGCCACTCAGCGCCTGATCGATGCCGGGCATCGGAAGATCCTGCACTATACCTACCGGCATCGCCCCACCATCCTGCAGCGCCGCCGGGGTTTCGAGGCGGCGATTGCCGACAATCCCGGCGTGGCCGGGCAAGTGGTCATCTCCAACGAGAATTCCTCCAAGGACCTCCTCGCGGCGCTTCTGGCTGGCAAGCACGACGTGACCGCCGTCTTCTGCTGGAATGACAGTGTCGCGGTCAGCATGGTCGAGGCGCTGCTGGGGCAGGATTCTCCCATGCCGGAGGGCTTTTCCATCATCGGTTTCGACGACCTGCCCATTGCCGGCATGGCCAATCCGCGCCTCTCCACCGTGCATGTCGATCGCGAGGCGATCGGGCGGGGCGTTATCCGGCTTATGGCCACCCAGCTCGACGGCGAGCAGGCCATCCAGCAGCTCGAAATCGGCGTCTCCCTGGTCGAAGGCGAAACCGTTCGCAGCCTCGGCTGACGGCATTTCTCCCGAGGATGGCAACCCGGTCTATTGCACTGGTGGCGCCGAATTTTGCGTAATTTTTCTTTGGCCAATGTTGAAAACTCCGTCTCTCCAACACTCTTGGCCACCCCTATCCGGTTCGCCTGACGACGCAATTTCCGCAAAGTTGCGTAAATTGCACGAAATGCGCAAAAAGCTTGAATTTGCGCAACTTCGTGCATAGCCTTGCATGGCGTCTGGATAGCCCGACAAGGGAATTTGCTAGCAGATTGTTAGCGCCAGGCGTCACCGAGGGGGGGATTGCGTGACACTGCGGCGTTGGAATGTGAGGCATGTTCGCGAGGTGCTCGACACCGCGAAGGACTTTGCGCCATTCCCGGCTTCGGGCAGCGCCGATCATGTCGCCCTCAAAACCCGTCTCGGCGACGATGTCATTGCGCAACTGCTGGCTGCGGCCACCGCCGATCTTTCTGCGCCCATCCCCGACCTGCCGGCTTCCCTCTACCATGAGTTTCGCGAGACCGGCCGCCGCGAGGGCTATGAAGATGCCCAGCGCGCCCGCCGCAACATGCTCTACCGCCTGACGCTGGCCGAATGGTTCGATGGGCAGGGGCGGTTCCTCGCCAAGCTCGAAGACATTGCCTGGGCGCGGCTGGAGGAAACCAACTGGGCCTGGCCGGCACATGCCCGCACTCTCGACCGGCCGGACCATCCCACGCTCGACCTCGCCGCCGCCATGACGGCACTCGACATGGCCGAGATGGACTACCTTCTTGGCGAGCGGCTCTCGCCCAATCTGCGTCTGCGCCTCCGCGCCGAAGTCGAGCGCCGGGCCATCGGCGCCTTTCTCGACCGGGATGACCATTGGTGGCTGCACACGACGCCTCAGAAGCAGGTCAACAACTGGACGGCGGTCTGCGTCGCCGGGGTGGTGGGCGCGGCGCTCTATCTCGAAGCCGACCGCGAGCGCCTGGCGCGCATCGTGACGCGGGGCCTGCATAGCCTTGCCGACTACCTTGAGACCTTCGATCGCGAGGGTGGATCGAGCGAAGGCCCGGACTACTGGACCTATGGCTTCGGCAATTACGTGGTTCTGGCCCATCTGCTGCATGCTCGGACGAACGGCGCCATCGACCTGCTGGAGGGCGATTTCATCCGCTCCATCGCGCAGTTCCCTGTACGAACCATGCTGGCTCCGGGAGTCTGGACGAGCTTTTCGGACAGTGACAGCAATCCGGTCTTCCATCCGGGCCTGCTGACCCATCTTGGAGGCCATCTGGGCCTGCCGGACCTCATGGGTCTGGGCATGACCAATGACTACGCGGTCGAGACCTTCAACCAGTTCTGCTGGCCCCTGCGCCAATATGCCTGGCCGCTGCCCGAGCGCGCGGCGCCGGCCCAGCTCGGACTGCATGATTGGTACGACGAGATGGGTTGGATGATCAGCCGCCTCGACCCGTCCGATCCGGCATCGCTGCGGCTTGCCGCCAAGGGCGGGCACAATGACGAGATGCATAACCAGAACGACGTGGGTTCGTTCATGGTCGTTTCGGGCGGCAAGGTCGTGCTGACCGATCCCGGCCGCGGACGCTATTCGAAGGCCTATTTCGGTCCCGAGCGCTACCAGAACCTGTTTGCCTCGTCGCGCGGCCATTCGGTGCCCATGGTCAATCGCTGCGAGCAGGCGGCCGGGCGCGACCATGCAGCCAAAGTATTGGTGCACGAACCTGGTCCTGACGCCGACCGGCTCGAACTCGACATGGCGGCCGCCTATCCGGCCGAAGCCGGGCTCGCTTCGCTCAAACGCAGCCTGACGCTGGACCGAAAGACGCCGGGCGGCCGCGTGCTGATCGAGGATGACTTCGCCTTCGCGGGCGGAGACGGGCTATTCCAGTCGGTGCTGGTGACGTCGCTGCCAGCCAGCGCTGGAAACGGCATCATCGATATTGGCGAAGGCCAGGCGGGCCTCAGGGTCCGCTACGACGCCTCGGCACTGGACGTTGCCTTTGACCGGCATGAGGGGGCGGAAAAGCAGTACCAGCCCGCCGTTGACCTGACACGCGTGGTGTTCACGCCCCGGCAAAAGAGCCGGGCGGGCCGCATCGCGCTCGAAATCTCGCCCCTCGGCTGAGGGGGAGTGCTGCCCCCTGGGGCAGGTCCATCGTGGTTGCCGGCCCTGAGGAGCGCCGGAGGCCGAACGTGAACGCCGGTGGTGGGACACCCCGGCAAAGGGAGGACTAGGAATGAGGAAAGACCAAGTATTTGGTTTGACCGGGGCCGTGGCCGTGGTGGCCATGCTGGCGGCAATGGGACCCGCGCTGGGCGCCGGTCAGGCGCCGGCACTCGAGGCGCTGGTTGCGAGTGGCGACCTGCCGCCGCTCGAAGAGCGTTTGCCGAGCAATCCGCTGGTCGTGGAGGCCGACAGCATCGGCACCTATGGTGGAACCTGGCGCATGGGCATGAATGGCGGCGGCGACAACGGCCTGATCGTCAAGACGGTGGCCTATGAAGGCCTGGTTCGCTACAACCACGAGTGGAACACGGTCATTCCTAACCTGGCCGAAAGCTGGGAAGTCAACGAAGACGCCACCGAATACACCTTCAAGCTGCGCGAGGGCGTGAAATGGTCGGACGGCACGCCGTTCACGACCGAGGACATTGCCTTCACCGTCGAGATGTACCAGGACCCGGATTATGCGGCCGGAAGCTGGATCGACAACAAGAACAATCCGGTGACGCTCGAGGTCATCGACGAGCTTAATTTCAAGTTCAAGTTCGGCAAGCCCAACGGCATGTTCCTCGAGACCATTGCCGGCGTCGACGGCATCCACATCACCTCGCTGCAGAAGAAATATTGCAGCCAGTTCCACCCCACCTATAACGAGAATGCCGCCGCCGAAGCCGAAGCCAAGGGCTTTTCGAGCTGGGCGCTCTACCTGCAGGATCGTTGCGCCTGGGGCTGGGAGACCATCCGCTTCGCCAATCCGGACCTCCCCACCATCTATGGCTGGGTGATCGATCAGCCGCTGACCGCCAATGCGCAGCGCGTGACCTGGAAGCGCAATCCCTATTACTGGAAGGTCGATGCCGAAGGGAACCAGCTTCCCTATATCGACAATCTCGACATGCGCGTCAGCCAGGGCGGTGTCGAGGAACTGACTCTTGCCGCACTCAATGGCGAGATCGATTTCCAGGAACGCCACATCGCCACCACCACCAACAAGCCCCTGTTCTTCGATGGGCAGGAAGCGGGTGGCTATCACCTGGGCGAGGTCATCCCCTCGGCCTCCAATACACTGGTGCTGCAGCTCAACTTCAACCATCTCGATCCGACGAAGCGCGAGCTCTACCAGAACAAGGACTTCCGCATCGGCATTTCCCACGCCATCGACCGGCAGGAAATCATCGATGTGGTCTTCACCGGCCAGGGCGAACCCTTCCAGGTCGCGCCCCGTCCTGAATCCGCCTTCTATGACGAAGAGCTGGCCAAGCAATACACCGAGTTCGATCCCGACCTCGCTGCCCAGCATTTCGAGGCTGCGGGCCTGACCGAAAAGAACGGCGACGGCATCTACCTGATGAGCGACGGCAATCCGGCCAAGATCACCGTCGACGTCATTTCTGCGCTGCGCCCGGAATGGATCGACATGCTCGAAATCATGCAGCTCCAGCTCGCTGCTGCCGGTATCGAAATCGAGCTCAACAATATCGACCGTACGCTGTTCTACGAAAAGCGCCCGGCCGGTGAGTTCGACGCCCAGGTCTGGGCCGGCGACGGTGGCATCGAGGCCCTGCAGGAGCCGCGCTACTACTTCCCCTTCTCCGATGAATCGGTCTGGGCCTATCGCTGGGCGCAGTGGTTCAACGGCACCCGTCCGGAAATCGCCGAAGAGCCGGTGGACTGGGCCAAGCAGCAGATGGACCTCTACAACCAGGTCCGCGCTTCGGGTGACCCGGAAGAACGCGCTGATCTGTTCCGCCAGGTTCTGGCCATCACCAAGGAGCAGTTCCCGGTGATCGGGGTCGGGCTGATGCCGAACTCCTATTCGATCATCCGGAACAACCTCAAGAATGCGCCTGAGTCCATGTTCAACGCCTGGCTCTTCCCGACCCCGGCGCCCATGGATCCGGTCACCTGGTACTTCGAGTA
>CAMLKN010000142.1 GCA_946480655.1 uncultured Devosia sp.
GCCCAGCTCGGCCAGGCGCTGGCGGCGCTCGAAAGCTGGGAGAGCCGCCACACCAGCTGGGACACGCGCTTTAATTGCCGCATCTGGAGCCTCCACAGGGGCTACCTGCCGATCATGCGCCTCAAGCCGCCCGCGGCGGCGCTCAAGTTCAAGCGCGACGATATGGATGCCTTGCGCGTCAAGCTCGTCGACCGCCTGGCCGGTCTGCGCCTGCGCGATTTCTACACGGGCTTCAATGCCGGCCGCCGCGCCGAGCGGGACAGTCAGCCGCTGGCCGAGGTCGAGGCCGAATGGCAGCAGACTTATCCCCGCCTGCGGCTGTTCGACTAGACTGCGGCCCATCCCTCCGCATGGGCGGCCTGCAGGCGAACAGTGGCGGAGGGGGCCGGGCGCGGCTCGCCGCCGCGCAGGTTCAGGCCCGGGCGGAAGCGTGTGCGCGACCCCCGTGCCGTTCCAAAAACCGGCGCCCCGGGGCGATAGGCGCCTCACCAAACACTCTTCAGGGGCGCCCACCGCCCCGGGGCCCGCTCATCGGCCAGAAACCGGAGGCAAGCCGCGCCGTCCGGCGCCTTGGCGCGGCAATGAGAGCCCGCCTTGCTCTCGTCACCTTTTTCTGTCACAACCCGTCTCACGCGTTTTCAGCCTAAGTCGGCTGCCTCTGCCGGTCATTTCCGGTTCCTGGCTCACTGATCTACTTGCGAACGTTCGTATACCCCGTCCTGCATGTTGCAGGTGGGAAACGCTCGCTTCGCTTCGGCGCCGAGCTCTCTACAAAGGAACCACCATCATGGCCAACCTCACCGGCACCGTGAAATTCTTCAACACCACCAAGGGTTTTGGCTTCATCACCCCCGACAATGGCGGCAAGGACCACTTCGTCCACATCTCCGCCGTGCAGCGTTCGGGCGTCGATGGCCTCTACGAGAACGACAAGGTCTCCTACGACGTCGAAACCGGCCGCGACGGCCGTGAATCGGCTGTCAACCTGACCCTCGTGAAGTAAAGCGAACCTGCGGTTCGCCGATTTCGAGAAAGCCGCCGCGAGGCGGCTTTTTTGTCCCCGGACTGTGCAACTGCTGCAGAGTGGGGCATCCAAACGCTGTCCGTGCCCGTAATGCTCCCGAACCCAATCCAAGGAGCCAACATGATCGGCGCGCGCGAAAAGATCTGGATCATCGGCGGATCGAGCGGCATAGGCGAGGCCATGGCCAGGGCCTATGCGGCGCGCGGGGCGCTGGTGGTCATTTCCGGCCGTGACGAGAAGGCCCTCGAGGCCGCGCTCGCCCGCATCGGCCCCGGCCAGCTGGCCGCCCGTGCCGACGCGGTCGATCCGCAAAGCCTGGCTGCCGTGGCCGAACAGCACGGCCCCTTCGACCGCGTCATCACCACCGCCGCCATCTACGATCCGGGCCCGATGGGCAAGGCCGACCAGAACAAGGCCGAGGCCATCTTCTCGGTCAATCTCACCGGCACGTTCAACGTGGCGCGGGTAGCGATCAACGCCCTCAAGCCGGGTGGGCAACTGGTGCTCTTCGGCTCTGCCGCCGCCATTTTCGGCCTGCCCAATGGCCAGGTCTATTCGGCCACCAAGGCCGCCATCGTCAACATGGCGCAGTCGCTGCGCGCCGAGCTCTGGCCGCAGATCGACGTGCGGCTGGTGACGCCCGGCTTCGTGCGCACCCCGCTGACCGACAAGAACGAATTTGCCATGCCCGGCCTCATGGAGCCCGAGGACGCTGCAAGACGCATCCTCAAGGGCCTCGACGGCAGAAGCTTCGAGATCGCCTTTCCCCGCCGCCTCATCTGGCCGCTAAAATTGCTCGGCGTGCTGCCGCACCCGATTGCCTTCGCGCTGACGAAGAGGCTCAACGGGTGAGACTGACGGCCCAATAGCCCGCCAGGGCGGCGCTCCCTGAGAGGAATCCGCCCCAGGCGAGGTCAATGAGGCTGATCTGGAGGCTCCAGCCCTTGAGCGTGGCGAGGTTCGTCATGTCATAGGTGCCATAGGCGAGAAGCCCCAGCGCCACGCCCGCCACCAGGGCCCAGACCCACGATCCGGCATTGGCCGCCGGCAGCACGGCAAAACCCACCAGGCCCGCAATGTAGAACAGATAGAAGATCGCCGCCGGCGCCAGGTTGGGCTGATCGAGCAGCAATTCCCCGATCTCGGCGCGATAAAAGCCGATGCCGAGAACCGTCAGCCAGAGGAAATCGAGGCCGAAAAAGACCAGCGCCGTTCCGCCATAGGCAGCCAGAACGGTCAGCAGCGAAAAGCCGAACATGGTTGTTCTCTCCTCAGATGCCCAGCACGGGCTGCACAAAGCGCAAGAGACGGCTGGAAAACTTCAGGGGTGCGTCGGTGATGGCCAGGCAGATGCAGTCTTCCTGGTCATCCGCCACCGGCTGGTGCGTCAGCGACCCATCCGCATCCTCGATATCGCCCGGTCCGAAACGGTCCACCTCGTCGTGGAAACTGCCCTTGAGCACCACGGTGAGTTCGCGTCCGCCATGGCTATGCTCGGGCACCGGCTTGCCGGCAGCGATGCACAGCAGGCGCGCCTGCGTAGTCTCGTCCCCGGTCTTGATCAGGATCTGCTTGGCATTGCCCAGGTTCCGCCATTTGAGGCCGTCGAGGTCGCCGCCGAGATAGGAGCGCAGCGGTTCGGGCAGCGTGGCCGTGGCGGGGCGTCGCGCGGGCGCGGCCTTGGCTTCCGGTTCGGCCAGAAGGCGCGATTTCAAGGCGTCCCAGCTGTCGCTTGGTGCCTCCACCGGCGTCAGCTCTTCCATCAGCGCGCCGCCGGTGGCCTCGGCCAGGGCCAGTTGCTCCCGGCATTGCGGGCACATGGCCAGGTGGCAGGCAACGGCCAGCGACCAGCCTTCCGACAGGGTGCCGGCGGCATAATCGAGGAGAAGGTCGTCATTGAGGTGGTGGCGAATGGTCATTTCAATTCCTCCAGCGCCGCGCGAAGGCGTCCGAAGGCCAGTCTGATGCGCGATTTTACGGTTCCGATGGGCAGGCCCGTCTGGGCCGCTATGGTGCTGTGGGATGCTTCGTCGAAGAAGGACAGGCGAATGAGGTCCACCTGTTCCTGGGGGAGGGTCTTGAGCGCTCGATGCAGGGCCGCCCCACTCTGGCGCAATTCCAGAATGTCCCCCGCTTCCGGCTCGGCCGCGGGGACCAGCGCCGGATCGTCTGGGTCGAAAGCCGGCCGCTTCTGCTTGCGCCAGGCATCGATCCAGATATTGCGGGCAATGGTGAAAATCCAGGCCGAGGCCTGGCCCCGCGCCGGATCGAACTGTCCGGCCTTGCGCCAGATGGCCAGCATGGTCTCCTGCATCAGGTCCTCGGCAGCCTGGCTGTCGCGGGTGAGCTTGAGCAGATATGCGCGGATACGCGGCCCGAAGTCGCGAAACAGCGCTTCGAACGCGGCCATGTCGGCTGTGGCGATAGCCACGATTTGCGCGCCGATATCCGCTGGCGTAGCGGGCGCTTCGGACTTCTCCGTCATGCGATACGAGCCCTTCTTTGGCGCGGGCACGGCAAGGCGGCGGCGCGGTGGTAACGCTGCATCCTGACACGGTCCGGCAAGTGGGTAAATCGCAAGTGACATGCTCCAGATACGCCCGGTCCATCGCACTGGATCAGGCGGCAGTCAAAATTTCTCTGCGCCGGGGGCGAAATCTCGGCCGCCTGCAAATCCAGTTGCGTCCCGCGCGCGTATCTCCATCAAACACTTCGGGACTATCATCATGTTTCACAACACCTCTGGCTTTTCCGGGTCGCAGTCTGCGCGGCAACGCATTGCGGTCGTCGGCAGCGGTGTATCGGGGCTTTCGGCGGCTTGGCTGCTGTCGCAGTCCCACGACGTCGTGCTCTACGAGGCCGACAACCGGATCGGGGGCCACGCCAACACGGTCGACGTCCCCGGCACGGGCCCGGTCGATACCGGCTTCATCGTCTATAACGAAAAGAACTATCCCAATTTTACCGCCATGATGGCGCACCTTGGGGTCGAGAGCATCAAATCCCAGATGTCCTTCTCGGCCTCGCTCGACCAAGGCAATTTCGAATATTGCGGCGAGGGACTGACCGGGCTCCTCGCGCAGAAGCGCAACGCTTTTCGCCCGCGCTTCTGGGCGCTGTTCCGCGATCTGCTGCGCTTTTATCGCGAAGCGCCCGAAGTGCTCGACCGGCCGGATCTCCAAAAGCTCACCCTCGACGAATATCTGCGTGCCCAGCGCTATTCGCAGTCCTTCGTCGATGACCACCTCCTGCCCCTGGCTGCCGCGATCTGGTCTTCCTCGGCCTCCGACATCCGCTCCTATCCGCTTCTTGCTTTCGTGCGCTTCTTCCAGAGCCACAACCTGCTGCAGATCTGGGAGCGGCCCAACTGGCGCACCGTCAAGGGCGGCAGCCGCAGCTATGTCCAGGCGCTGCTGAGCCAGTTCAGGGGCGAAGTGCGGATGGCAACGCCCGTCGCCCGCATCCGCCGCGATGCCTCAGGCGTCACCATCGTAGACAACAAGGGCCATGCCGACCGTTTTGACCAGGTGCTGATCGCCAGCCACGCCGATCAGGCCCTAGGCATGCTGGAAAGCCCGAGCCAGGCCGAGCGCGACCTGCTCGGCGCCTTCGGCTATACCGTCAATACCGCTGTCCTCCATGCCGACAAGCGCTTCATGCCGCGCCGTCGGCGCGTCTGGAGCTGCTGGAATTATATCGCCGTGGATCAGGCCGAGAGCGCCCATCCGCTCTGCGTCAGCTACTGGATGAACCGGCTGCAGAGCCTTCCAGGCCGCGACCTCTTCGTCACGCTCAATCCGCCCCGCGATCCCGAACACGAAATCGCGCGCTTCGAATATACTCATCCGCTGTTCGACAGCCGCGCCATCCACGCGCAGGACAATCTCTGGCAATTGCAGGGGCAAAACCGCACCTGGTATGCCGGCGCCCATTTCGGCCGCGGCTTCCATGAGGATGGGCTGCAATCCGGCCTCGCCGCCGCCGAGGCCATGGGCTCCCTGCCGCGCCCCTGGACGGTCCCCAATCCTTCGGGCCGCATTACCCTGGCGCCGCCCGCCGCGGCCATGGTGGCATGATCAGCAATTCACACATCTATGTGGGGCAGGTGGTGCACCAGCGGCACCGCCCCAAAAAGCACCACCTGCGCTATCGCGTCTTTTCGGTGCTGATCGATCTCGATGAATTGCCGCAGCTCGATGCCTTGCGCTGGTTCGGTCATAACCGGCCGGCGCTGTTTTCCTTCCGTGATGCCGACCATGGCGATGGCCGCCCGCTGCGCGATTGGGTGGCCGATCAGCTCGCCAATGAAGGCCTGCCAGCCCCGGCGCGCATTCGCCTGCTCTGCTATCCGCGCATCCTCGGCTACGTCTTCAATCCGCTGACCGTCTGGTATTGCGACGATGCCGAAGGCAATCCGCTCGCCACCATCTACGAGGTGCACAACACCTTTGGCGAGCGCCACACCTATGTCCTGCCCGCAGACGCAGCTCAACAGGAAGCCGACAAGGCCTTCTATGTCTCACCCTTCATCGACATGGATTGCCGCTACGAGTTCCGGCTCTCCCAACCAGAAGAGCGCGTACGGGTCGCCATCAATGAAACGCAGCACGGCGAGCCCTTGCTCTATGCGGCCTTCACCGGCGAACGGCGCCCGTTCACCGACGCGACCGTGCTGAGGCTGTTCTTCACCCACCCGCTGATGACCTTGAAGGTCACCGCCGGCATTCACTGGGAGGCTCTGCGCCTCATCCTCAAGGGCATCCGCATCCGCTGGTACACGGACCGCAAGCCCCGGGTTCACCAGTTGAAATCGGGGCCGTTCTCGCGCGCGCCGAGGAAGAACACGTCGCTCATCAGGCGCAAAGGCGCGGCATCGACATCGGACTGACGCGCGTCGAGCAGGTCGGCGAACCGGTCATAGATGGCCGCATATTCTTCGTCGCCATGCTCGAGCACCACTTCGCCATTGATCCGAAGCGTGCGCCCGCCGCGTTCGAGCTTGAGCTCCTTGCCGGTGCCGGTGGTGACCG
>CAMLKN010000143.1 GCA_946480655.1 uncultured Devosia sp.
GGGCAATTGGCCTTGGCCTTTTCGGCCAGTTCCTGGAACTTGGCCTCGTCAATGCCCGGCACGGTGCCGACCAGGGTCAGAGCGCTGCCGGTAATGCCAGTGCCAGGAACGAGCGTCACTGCCGCCTCGACCTTGAGACTGGTTGCGGGCGTGCCGTTTTCGGCGAGGAAATGGCCCAGTTGCATGGCAAAACACCCCGAATGGGCGGCGGCAATCAGCTCTTCCGGATTGGTCCCGGACTTCCCGCTCTCATCGACGAACCGGCCCTTATAGGTATAGGGCAGGGTGGCGAAGGCGCCACTCTGGACATCGAGGGTGCCCGAACCTTCGGTCAGTGATCCGGTCCAGTTGGCATTGGCCGTGCGCTTCATCGTGGTCTCCTCAGGTTGATCCGTGGGATTGTTGGCATCGGGCAGCCTAGCAGTCGTAGCCACAAATCCAAAGGTCATCACGCCGGCCGGGCCCAGCCTTGCGCGGTCGAATCAAACTATGGTTGCGCCCATGACGGATCATCTTCGCTTCGCCGGGCTGGACCCGGACCTGCAGCGCCGGGCGCTGATCGACATCATCAGGTCGCAGCCGCACTTGATTGACGTGTTGCGCGGGATGGCGGCGCTCGGCCTGCCCGATGCGCTCCTTGGATCGGGCGCCATCTACAATACGGTCTGGAATGTGCTCACCGGCCGCCCGGCGCTGACCGGAATCAACGATGCCGACGTGGTCTATTTCGATGCCAGCGACCTCAGCTATGAGGCTGAGGATCGAGTGATCCGGCGCGCCGAGGCGCATTTTGCCAGACTGCCGCTGCGGGTGGAGGTTCGCAATCAGGCGCGGGTGCATTTGTGGTTTCCCGAACGCTTCGGCATGGCCTATCCGCGGCTGAGCTGCAGTGCCGACATGATGCTCTACTATGCCAGCAAGACCCATGCGGTGGCGGCACGGCTGGAGGCGGACGGAGAGGTTTCCATCCATGCGCCGTTCGGGCTCGACGATATGTTCAGTTTTCGCGTCACACCCAACCCGGCCCTGGCAAACCGCGAAACGCATGAGCGCAAGGCGGCGCGGGCCAAGGCGATCTGGCCCGAGCTGACCATCGTGCCTTGGCCGGTGGAGTAGGTTGAGGGTTCAAGACGGGTCTTCGGTTTTCGCCTGCCGCTCGTTCCACAGTTCGGTCAGCGACTGGCCCTTGCGGCCCCAATTGTCGGTGTCGACCTCGTCGATGACGACGAAAATGTATTCGGGATTGCGGCCAAGTTCCTCGACCAGCACATCGGTCATGCGGCGGATGACGGCCTTTTTCTGCTCGACCGACGCCACGCCCTTGGCGATTTCCACTCTGACGATGGGCATTGAAGTCTCCTCTTGTGCGGGTGGAGCTCAGGGCGTGGGTTCAATGACGACGGAGGGTGCCGAGCGCTTGCTGGGGCCATGATAGACGGCCTCGATATTGTTGCCATCCGGGTCGAGCACGAAGCAGGCATAGTAGCCGGGGTGATAGTGCCGCTCGCCGGGAGCGCCATTGTCGGTGCCACCGGCGGCGAGGGCCGCCTGGTAGAAGGCATCGACGGTTGGCCGGTCCTTGGCCTGGAAGGCCAGGTGAACATGGCTGGGCACGGTGCGGGCATCGGCGGCATCGACGAAGAGTTCGTCGACCTGGAACCAGCCATCACCCTTGGCGGTGATGGGAATGCCGAGCACCGTCAGGACCTTCTCGTAGAAGTAGCGGGTATTGGTGATGTTGCGGGCCCGCAGGTGCACGTGATCGATCAGGCGGCCGGTGTGAAATTGCATCAGAACGTCCTCTTGGTCTTTGAAAAAACTAAACCGCCCGGAGCTTGACCGGGCGGTTGGACAATTGCTGGCAGTTGAATCGACTTATTCGGCTTCGTCGGCCGGGGCCGAATTGAGCTGGCCGTATTTTTCCGGGCCGATCTTTTCGAGCAGGTCGAGCTGGGTTTCAAGGAAGTCGATATGGCCTTCTTCGTCGGCCAGCAGTTCCTCGAAGAGGTTCTTGGAGACATAGTCGCCCAGCTCCTCGCAGAGCTCGCGGCTGGCCTTGTAGGCCTTGCGTGCGTCATATTCGCCGGCAAGGTCGGCTTCCAGCACTTCCTTGATGGTCTGGCCGATCCGGAGCGGCGCCACGCGCTGCAGGTTGGGATGGCCCTCGAGAAAGATGATTCGCTCTATGAGCTTGTCGGCGTGGTGCATCTCTTCGATGGATTCGGCGCGTTCCTTGCTGGCCAGGCGCTTGTAGCCCCAGTCGTCCAGCAGGCGGTAATGCACCCAATACTGGTTGACGGCGCCGAGCTCGAGGAAAAGGGCCTCGTTAAGCCGCTCGATGACTTGTGCTTCGCCTTTCACGACGTACTCCGTTCCGTTGCTTCTTGAGCTTTTCCAGCCCCGTCTGGATATGCACCAGTTCGGTCGGCTGATGGGCTTGCTGTGCGTGGTAAGTTTCGGTGACGCGGACGATAATGTCCACCACATTCGGCACGCAGCCGGAGCATTTGGCGCGGCGGTTGAGCTCGGCATAGACCTTTGCCGGAACGACCAGCTGCCACGGATCTGCCTTGAGCAGATCGAGCACGATGTCCTCGATTTCCCTCGAGGTGATCATGTTGCACTGGCAAACGAGCATAGCGGGCCGTCAGGTTCTCAACGCGCCGTATAAACGCCCCCTATTCCTGAATGTCAACGTCATAAATTGCCGCAAGGTCAGGAGCGGCCGGACGAAACCAATGCAGCGTCCGGCCCGTAGTTGTGGGGTAAGCCAAGGGGACAGAATGTCGATCGCCGATCTTGTCAGTACTCTGGTTCCCAAGGACAGGGGCGTCCGGCGCGTGGCGCACAGTCTTGCCTATGGACCGCATGCCAGGCACAACCTGGACGTCTATGCGCCGCTTGCGACCGGGACCGGGCCCCTGCCAGTCATCGTGTTCTTCTATGGCGGCGGCTGGACCGATGGCACGCGCCACCACTACGGTTTTGCCGCCCATGCTCTGGCATCTTTGGGCTATGTGGTGGTGGTGCCCGACTATCGGCTGGTACCAGAAATCGAGTATCCAGCGTTTGTCGAGGATTGCGCGCTCAGCATACGCTGGGTCCACAATGTCATCGCCCGGCATGGGGGTGATCCGACGCGGCTGGTCCTCATGGGGCACTCAGCCGGCGCCTACAATGCCGCCTCCCTTGCGCTCGACCGGCGGTGGATCGGCGATGCAGAGGTGCACAAGGCGATCCGGGGTGTCATTGGCCTTTCGGGGCCCTATGATTTCCATCCGTTTGACGGGCCAATCTCGCAGCGGGTGTTCGGGGCCGCCGAGGATCAACCGGCGACCCAGCCGATCCGCCATGTCTCCAAGGGCGCGCCGCCAATGCTGCTCGTGACCGGCGGGAAGGACGGCCTGGTCCTGCCCAGGAACAGTCTCAACCTGGCAGCGGCCCTCCACGCTGCCGGAGGCCATGCGCGGCTTGGAATCCACCCGCATTTGCGTCATGCGGGGACGCTGTTTGCCCTGAGCGTGCCGCTGCGCTGGCTAGCGCCAGTTCGTCGCGAGTGCGCAGATTTTCTGAAGGAGGTTACAGGTCCGCAGAGGGTGGACCTTTAGGGGCTTCGGCTTCCTTCCGGTGCCGCGCGGCAATGACGGCGGCGGAGGCGGCGGTGCGGTGGGCCGAGGAGAAGAACTCCCGATGCGCCAGGACCAGCACGGTGACAAGGCAGGCGGCCACGGCCAGCCATTCGGACACGAACCAGGCCACGGTGGCCACGGAGAAGTAGTAGGCGCGGATACCGCTGTTGAAATTGCGGGCGCCCAGCCCATTCATCTGGGCGATGGCGTCAATTTCCTCCTCGGTGGTGACCCGATCATGGTCGAGGGCACCGAGCATGATGCAGAAGTGGTTGAATTGCCTCAGAGATAGCGTGAAGGCAAAGAAGGCCATAACGAACATGGCCAGCATGACACCGAGGTGAATCTGCACGTCGAGTACCGAATAGGTGCGCTCGAGCGAGAGCGATTCCAGGGCCTCCATCAGGGTCGGCAACTGGCCGAAAACAGCGAAGACCGCGAGGACCAGAAGGACAGCTGTTGAGGCCAGGAAACTGACCGACCCCATGATGTTTCCCGAGAGGATGGCATCGAAGGGGGTCTCGCGCCGCGTCGCGTTGGCGACCCATCGGCGGCGCTGCATGTTCATGATGACCGAAAGCGAGGGGCGGCGCCGTTCCACCAGCGGCACGATGATGTTGTAGGCAAAATAGGCGAGGAGCGGAAAGACTGAGGTGAAGAGCGTGGTCACAAAGGGGCTCCGGGCGACGCAGTTTGCCGGCAACTATAGCGCCCCGGCGGGCATTGGCCATGCCGGATCTCTCCGGCATGGCATGCGCTCAGATCGGGCGCGGATGCCGGCGGTGGGTGGCGTCGATATCGGCCATGACCTCGGGCGCGAGGACAAGGTCCCTGGCAGCGAGAATGTGAGACAGCTGCTGGGTGCTGGTGGCGCCGATGATGGTGGAGGTCATGAAGGGGCGGCTGCGGCAGAAGGCGATGGCCATGTGAATGGGGTCAAGTCCGTGGCGCGCGGCAACCTCGTGATAGGCGCGGGTGGCCCGCTCGGAATGCTCGTTAATCCGCCAGAAGCCCTTCTGATAGTCCTTGCGGCTGCCCTTGGGTGTCGCGCCATCGAAATACTTGCCGGTGAGCAGGCCGCCCGCCAGTGGTGAATAGGCGAGGAGCCCGACATCCTCGTGGTGGCTCAACTCGGCCAGGTCATGGTCGAAGATGCGGCGGATGAGGCTATATTCGTTCTGCACGGAGACGGCGCGCGGCAGGCCATGCTGCTCGGCGAGCTTGAGCCACTGGGCAAGGCCCCAGGCGGATTCATTGGAGAGTCCGAAGTGGCGAATCTTGCCCTCGCGCACCATGTCCCCCATGGCGCCGAGCACCTCCTCCATATTGGCGAGCGTTGCGGCCTTGTCCTGCTTTTCCGGGGCAAAGCGCCAGTAATTCTCGAAATTGTAGTGGCCACGCGCGGGCCAGTGGATCTGGTAGAGGTCGATATAGTCAGTCTGGAGGCGCTTGAGGCTGCCGTCCACAGCCTCGCGGACCGAGGCGGCATCCGGACGCCGGCCGCCGCGCAGGAAGGCATTGCCGCCGCCGCCGATCTTGCTGGCGAGCACCCACTTGTCGCGATCGCCCTCACGCGCGAACCAGGTGCCGATGATCTCTTCGGTGCGGCCACTGGTTTCCGGACTGCCGGGAACGGCGTAGAGTTCGGCCGTGTCCATGAAGTTGATGCCGGCGTCGCGCGCCATGGCGATCTGGGCGTGACCCTCGGCTTCGGTGTTCTGGCTGCCCCAGGTCATGGTGCCGAGGCAAATATCGGTGACCTTGATGTCAGTGCGACCAAGGGTCTTGAATTGCATGAAGAAAAATCCGTGTGGCAGGTCGGGGAGGAATGCGGGCCGGACCCTAGACCAGCTTGTGGAGGTATGGAAGCCATCCAGCGGCATTTGCCGATGAAGGGGCTTTTCCACAGGCTGCAGACGATTTCAAAAAACCGTCACGGAATGGCTTTGAGGGGTTGAGGTCTTGGCGCCCACCCCCTATATAGCCGTCACACCGCGCCGACGGCGCCGTGTTTGACGCGGGATGGAGCAGCCCGGTAGCTCGTCAGGCTCATAACCTGAAGGTCGCAGGTTCAAATCCTGCTCCCGCAACCAAAAAACCCCAGTCACTCCGGCGAGTGGCTGGGGTTTTCCTTTTTGGGATGTTTGGCCAGTCTGCGAACTGCTTGGCCGCCCGGCACCCCCACCCTGCTCGATTCAACGGACTTAGCTGTCGCTAAGTCCTATCTCGCTTCCCTCCCCACAGGGGGGGGGAGGGAAGGCAGGAGTGGAAAGGCTGGGGGTGGACAAAGTAATTACACCCCGCCCCAGATGGTCTCGGCGGTCTTGACGACGAGGTCGAGCTTGCGGC
>CAMLKN010000144.1 GCA_946480655.1 uncultured Devosia sp.
CCGGACAATCTGGGCTTCCGCCTCGTCCGGCGGCCCGCCTGGCACGAGCGGCTCGTGGCATGGCTTCTTCCAGACCGCTGACATGGCTGAGCAGGTTTCGGGCGCCTTTGGTCACGTGCGACAGCTCCGCTGTATCCTGAATCCGGGTTTTGATGTATCCCGGACGCATCGTCATTCGGGAAACAGTTCTGTGGCCGATATCGACCGGAGCCTGGTGCGCAGCCTGCCGCTATTCGCCAACATGGCGGATGCCGAGCTCGATCGCCTGCTCGCGCGCGCCACCATGCGGCGGGTGAAGATCGGCGAGGCTGTTTTCGAGCAGGGCCAGCGGGCCACGCAGTTTTTCCTCCTGCTGCATGGGCGCCTGAAGGTGACGCAGGTGACCGCGGAAGGCCAGCAGATCATCGTGCGGGTGGTGCATCCCGGTGACCTCTTCGGCTTTGCCCAGGCGCTGCAGCGCGACGACTATCCCGGCACGCCCATTGCTGCGGCAGAAAGCGTGCTCATGTCCTGGCCCAACGAGGTCTGGGGCAGCATTGTCGAGCAGAATCCGCACCTGGCGATCAATGCCATGCGGACCATCGGCCAGCGTCTGCAGGAAGCACATACCCGCATTCGCGAAATGTCCACCGAGGAGGTGGAGCGGCGCGTGGCCCATGCGGTGCTGCGCCTGGTGGAACAGGCCGGCCGTCGTGAAAAGGACGGCATCCACATCGATTTTCCGCTCAGCCGTCAGGACGTGGCAGAACTGACGGGCACGACGCTGCACACCGTCTCGCGGCTTTTCAGCGCCTGGGAAAGCCAGGGCATCGTCAAGGGTGGACGCCAGAAGCTCCTTGTGCGCGACCGGTCGCGCCTCGAAGCCCTGGCCGAAGGCGACGGGTCAGGCGATTGAGGCGGCCCTGACGCTAGGGGCTGGTCGAGCGGTCCGGCCGGGGATTTCACAGAAGTCCTGGTTGCGCCAGCGCAAGGATGAAAGGTCCAGGGGGCGATAGGCGGTATACGGCATGATCCGAACCGCGAGGCCCCATGACCGACAACCATCCGATCAAGCGCCAGCCCGTTCCGCGCGGCATTGCGCATACGGGCCCGGTCATCCTGGCCTATGGCTTCCGGCCCTTCTTCCTGGGGGCGGGCATCTGGGCCGTGCTTTCCATGGGCCTCTGGATTGGGGAACTCGCCCTGGGCCTTCCGGTCGGCGCCGGCTATGGCGGCGCGGCCTGGCATGCCCATGAAATGCTGTTCGGCTACACAAGCGCCGCCCTGGCCGGTTTTCTCCTCACGGCCATCCCCAACTGGACCGGACGGCTGCCGGTTTCGGGCGCCCCACTGGCCATGCTCTTTGCCGCCTGGCTGGCCGGCCGCCTCGCCCTGATCTGGCCGGACCTTCTGGGGCTGGGCTGGTCGCTGGGCATCGATATCCTGTTCCTGCCCTTGCTCTTCGCGATATGTCTCCGTGAAGTGGTGGCGGGACGGAAGTGGCGTGATCTCAAGGTGCTGGCCGCCGTTCTGGCTCTGGCCCTCGCCAATGGCGGCTATCACGCCCTGGTCGTCTGGGGCGGTGACACCGGACTGGCAAGCCGCCTGGCGGTCTCGGCCTATGTCATGCTCATCGGCATCATCGGGGGACGGGTTGTGCCCAGTTTCACGCGCAACTGGCTGGCCAAGCGGCATGTCACCAGCCTGCCCGCACCCTATGATCGCCTCGACACGGCAGCCCTGCTCGTCGGCCTTGCCGCTCTCGGGCTTTGGGTGGTCTGGCCGGATCACCTCGCCACCGCGACCGCCTCCTTGGTGGCAGGTGTCTTGCACGCGGCACGGCTGCTCCGCTGGCAGGGCTGGCAAACGGCGGACGAGAAGCTGGTTCTGGTGCTGCACCTGGCCTATGCCGCCATTCCGATCGGCTTCGTTGCGGTGGCGCTGGTGCCATCGGGCGTGCTCGATGCGGCTTCGGCCCTTCATGTGCTCACGGTGGGCGCCATCGGCCTGATGACGCTTGCCATCATGAGCCGGGCGACGCGCGGCCATACCGGAATGCGCCTGACCGCCCCGCCGCTGACGGCAATCAGCTACGGTTTCCTCGTCGCCGCGGCCGCGCTGCGGCCAAGTGCGACGTTCGTGCCGGATCACTACGTGATCCTGGTCTCGGTCAGCGGCCTGTGCTGGATCATGGCTTTCGCGCTCTATCTGGTTGAGTACAGTCCGGCCTTGCTGACGCGCCGAAAGCCCCGGCCCGAACACGGCGGCTAGAACAGGGCAGCGAGTTCGGGGGCCATGCGATCGGGGTCCCATGGGGGATCGTAGGTCAACTCCACCTCCACGTCGGTGACGCCCTCTACGGCGCTGGCGGCCCTGGCCACCGCGTCCTGCAGGAAAGCACTTGCCGGGCAGAAGCGCGTGGTCGTGGTCATGACGATCCGCACCAGACCAAGGTCCTGCACGTCGATCTCATAAATCATGCCCAGATCGACGATGTTGTGACCAAGTTCTGGATCGATGACCCCGCGCAACGCCGCCCGGATAGCGGCCTCGATCTCCATTCCCGGCGTTGGCGTCATGGCCGGCGGCCTGCCCGGATCATCAGCCGGTAGCTGGTGCCTTCGGCGTCAAGATCGCCCACCCAGGCATGGCCCCGCGACTGCAGTTCGGGGAACAGGAAGACCGGTTCTCGCCCAAGCAGCGCGAACATCACCTCGCCCTCCGCCATGGCTTCGAGTTGCGCCAGGATTTTCACCATGGGCTCGGGCGGGTCCATGTCGGTGCAATCGAGATAGTGGACGGGATCGGACCAGGAGTCGGGGTCCTCGGCCCGGGAGGCATTGCCCGCTTCGGGCCCCGATAGCGGGGTGAAGAGCACCTCCCAGTCTCCGCCTGCAAGGGGTCTGGCCTCATAGCCGAAGCCCCGCGCTGCCATGACGGTGAACAGTGGCTCGGGGCGGAATGTGGCCAAAAGCCTGAGCGGCTGGCCGGGCGCCAGGGCGCCGACCGCGCCCATGATGGCACCAAAGGGTTCACCGCCATTGCGCAGGATGGGGCGCACATCCAATTCCAGTGCGTCGGTCATGCAAGGCTCCTGTTTTTCGTGGATGGCCAAAGCAGGCGCGGCCTGGGGTGTTCCAGCCAGGGCAGGGGCATATCGGCCAGGCGCCTTGCCCGGTAATATTGGCGAACAAGCAGCATCACCCCGAGCAACTGCATCGCGCTGGCCGCGCGGAAGGCCTGGTGGAGTTCGAAAGCGAGGCTGGAGGCGCTGGCCAACTCGGCGGCAAAATAGAGAATGAACACCGGGGCCGCCCGGCTTTCCCGAACCAGATCCTGCACCCGTGGTGTGACCATGCGACCCATATGGGGGGCGAAGCATTCGAGCCAGGTCAGGAATGGAATGATCTTGTAGAGCATGGCCAGGCCGAGCCCGCCCAGCCAGCCCAGAGCGAGCACATGGATGGCGGCTGCCAGCGCCGTTTCCCTGCCCGACCAGAGGGCGAAGACCATGAGGCAGGCGCCGAGACCCAGCATGGCCATGGCCGCCCTCGCGCCGGAGAGATGAAGTTCGATCCCGACGCGCCGGCGTGATCGATAGAGCGCCGCCATATCGACCAGGTAGGCACAGGTCGACAAGGTGGCGGCAATCCCGGCCACGGCCAACCCCCATGACCAGGGTGCATTGGTGGCCATGAGGACGAACAGCGCACCCACCAGGACGGCAAGGGCGATGGCGCCACTCCCGAAGACCGCCAGGGTCAGCCGACCCTTGCGTTCGGGAGCGATGAGGAACATCGACAGGAGCCGGTAGCTCACCCCGATGGCGGCCAGGGTCAGCCAGCCGCCCAGACCGAACGCGGCGTGCAGGGGCACGCCATGGGAGACCAGGGCAACGGAAAATTCGCCGCCGACAAGACCTGAGAGCACGCTGGCCAGTGTCTCGCCCAGCATGGCTGCCACCAGCAGGCTGATCAGCGCCAGGGCCAGGTAGCCCGCCGGCAGCGGGAACGTCCTGGCGCGAAGTAGTGTCGCGAGGAGCATGGCCGCGGCACTACAAAATCCGAGAAGGAGCAGGAGGCCGCCGAGCGGCAAGAGGTCGGGCGAGGCGAGCGGGAGACCGTCGAGCGCCAGGAAACCGAGAAGGAGCAGGGTGAGGCCGGCGACAAGCAATGCCAGCACTATCGGAGCCAGTCTTGGCCAGGCCAGCTCGCGTCCGACCAGCACGGGCAGGAACTGCAGCAGCGCCCCGAGGATGAGCAGGCTGAGCCAGCCAATGGCCACAAGATGCACGACGACCAGGGTGCGGGGCGCCATCATTGCCTCGAATGGATAGCCCAGGCCCAGCGCCATCAGTCCGAGCGCCGTCACCAGCGCCGCGAGCGCGCAACTGAAAAAGGGAAGCGTCCAACGCGATATCGTCGCCATCTGCATGTTCGATTTCTCCGCAATGGGGGCGAGCCTACCGACTGCCCCCAGGCAGGGTTCAGACCCGGGCCTGACGGCCCAGTTCCACCCGCCAGACCTCGGGGCCAGTCTCGAGGTAGGTCCAGGAAAACTGGCCGGGATACTCGGCCTGCAACTGGTAGTGGAGCGGGCGGGGATCGTGGTCGTTGATGATGATGAAGCTCTTGCCCACGTCGAGGGCGTTGGCCATGGCGAAAATTCTCGGGTGCCGTTCGCGCGGCGGAATGGTGCGGACGTCGATGGAGGCAAGGTCTGTGGTGTTTGTCATTTCACTGTCCCGGCCGCGAGAAACGCGCTGGCCAGGCGGCGACCGATCGCCTGGATGTTGAAAGGCTAGAAAGCTTTCCGCCCGAAGACTTTGCTGCAGCGCAAATACCCAATTATTGATTATGGCGCTGCCTTCCCATCGGACCTTGATCCAGAGCAAAGTCACGGGTGTCCGGCGTCCTTAGGTTCGCTGTACAAAGGCCGAGGCGCCACGCGCCAGCTGCAGCCTGCGGTGTCGCGTTCATGCAACCAGAGGATCGCTACAGTGCCCCAGTTTCTTGCCGCCATGGGACTGTTCCTTGCGCTGCATTCCGTGCCCGCCATCCCGTCCATCCGGCAGATCCTCGTCACACGACTGGGACGAGGGCTCTACCTGGCGCTTTACTCTCTCGCATCTCTCGCCAGCCTGACCTGGGTGTTCTACGCGGCCTTCAACCTCGATTATGTCGAGATCTGGCCGCCTGCCGCCTGGCAGGCCTGGATCGCGCTGGTCCTCACGCCGGTGGCTCTCTTTCTGCTCGTTGCCGGTCTTTGCAGCCCCAATCCGGTTTCCATCACCTTTCGCAGGGGAGAGGCGCTTCCGGGCGCCATCGTCGCCATTACGCGCCACCCGGTGCTCTGGGGCTTCATCCTCTGGGCGGGCGGCCATGTAGTCGCCAATGGCGATATGCGCGGCCTGATGCTGTTCGGTGCGCTGGGATTGTTTGCGGCGCTGGGCATTCTCATGGCCGAGCGTCGCGGACGACGGCGGCTGGGCGTCGCATGGTCCGACATGGCCGCGACAACGTCGATTCTGCCGTTTGCCGCAATCCTGTCCGGTCGTGCCCGACTTCGGTTCGACGGGCCAATGCTGGGAGCGCTGCTGGCGGCGGCGCTTGCGACGATCTGGCTGCTGTGGGGAGGACATGCCGCCCTGTTCGGCGCCGATCCACTGGCGCTGGCAGCGTCCTAGCTGCCGCAGGGTGACGCCTGTTCCGGCGCGCCGTCTCTCAACGGCGCGCAGGGCTCGGGTCCGGGCTCGTCCCTGTGCCCGGGTTCCCTCAGGCCTCGACGCACATGGCCACGCCCATGCCCCCGCCGATGCAAAGGGTGGCGAGGCCCTTGCTGAGACCATTGCGCTTCAGATCATGCAGCAGGGTGACGAGAATGCGCGCGCCGGAGGCGCCGATGGGGTGTCCAATGGCAATTGCACCGCCACTGACATTGACGAT
>CAMLKN010000145.1 GCA_946480655.1 uncultured Devosia sp.
CTCCCATGGCGGCGAGGGAGCCGGTATTGCTGGCGAAGGTGACAGAATGCATGCCGGTGGTGAGGTCGCCGGCGGCGTAGATGCCGGGGCGGGAGGTAAGCTGCATGTCGCCCACGGCAATCATGGTGCCGGTGGGCGTATCCTTCATCTCGAGGCCGAGCTGAGCGTGAAGATCGGCTGAGGGTCGGTTGCGCGGATGGGCGTAGAGGGCTTCGAGTTCGATACGTTCGCCAGCTTCCGTGGAGACGCCGGAAATGCGGCCGGCCTCGTGGTGGATAGTGGTGAGCTTGCCGTCGATCAGCTTCACGCCGCGCTTTTCGAGCTTGTGGCGTTCCTCGTCGATGATGTCATGTCCATCGAGGAAAAGGGTGATGTCGTCGGTCCAGTTGGCATAGAGCACCGGCCCATGCAGGGACATGGGCGAGGAATAGACGAGGCCCCAGCGCGTGCCGGCCACCTCATAGCCATGGCAGAAGGGGCAATGGATGACCGTTTTGCCCCAGCATTCGGCAAAGCCGGGAATGTCGGGAAACTCGTCGACAATGCCGTAGCTCAGGATGAGCCGACGGCCGGAAATGGCCTGCCCATTCTCGATGGCCACGACGAAATTGTCGGGTTCACCCGAAACTGACACGGCCTTGGCGTTGACCAAGGCGACCGTCGGGTATTGCGCCACCTGGGCGCGGGCGGAGGCGAGCAAGTCGCTGGGCGGGGTGCCGTCATGGCCAAGGATATTGTGCGCGTGGGCCGCATAGCGATTGCGGTTGAGGCCGGTATCGAGCACCGTGACCTTGCGGCGGGCCCGGCCCAGCTGCATGGCGGCGGTGAGGCCGGCAAAGCTGCCGCCGACAATGATGACATCCTGCATGTCTTTTCTCCTTTTGGGGGCGAGCAGGAGCGTCCGGCGCCCATGGAAGCACTCCGGCACAAGCCCGCTCGGGGTTTGAAGGTTCAGTCGAGCCGCGGAAAACCTTTGCTCATGGCCTCTCCGGCAATGTCGCTGAGGCGAACCCGCTGCAAGCGCGCCGCCAGCAGGGCTTCGGCATCATCGAGGAAGTCGGTCATGACCCGGTCAACCGAGCGTACGATGGCGCAGGTGACGTCGCCGGGATCGCTTTCGGTGCGGATCAGCAGGCGTTCGCCCATGGCCGAATAGACCGCGTGAAGCGTGATTTCCTCGGCGGGGCGGCTGAGGCTCCAGCCGCCATTGGGGCCCTTGCTGGCCTCGACAATGCCGGCCTCGCGCAATTCGCCCAGCACGCGCCGCACCACGACCGGATTGGTCATGAGGCAGGTGGCGAGGGCCGCCGATGTCAGGCTCTTGCCCGGCTGGGCATGCAGATGCACGAGAGCATGGAGGGCGATGGAAAGGCGGCTCGATTTCTTCATGTAACTTTTATTGTTACATATTCACGCTGGCGTCAAGTGCCCCGTTTCATCCGTGCCAAGGGTGCGCTAGGGTCTGGTCGAGCATCTGGGGAGGAAAACCATGCGTCGTCTGGCACTTTCGGTCTTCGTCGTGTTCGCCGGCGCCCTGCCCGGCCTGGCTTTCGACACGGATACCGAGGCGGTGCTGAACCGCGCCAAGACCGGCAAGCTGGTGCCGATCAGCGACATCGCCAAACTGATGATGGGCTCGGAACGCTGGTGCTACAACGAGCGCGATGGGGAATGCTCCTGGTCGGACATCTATCTCGACATCGAGGGTAATGATGTCACCTACGAGATTTCCAACCCCTGGAGCGAGGATGTCGACATCTCCTTTGTCGACCGCGGCGAGTTGCGCGACAACCGCTATATCTGCGAAGCCGGGTTTGACTGGATTCCCTCGGTGCGGGCCTATAGCCGGGACGATGGCAATGCCATCGAGGGCCGGGACCTCGAAGCCCTGCGCCAGGAAATTCGGGACGCGGTGGATACCTCGGCCAATAGCGACTGCTTCGACTACCTCTACCGGGGGTCGGACGCCGAGAACGAGACGGTGACGCTGCTGCAGCGCCAGTATTCCGATGGGGTCACCGACCCGGCCTATGATGCGGTGGTCACGCTCTATTTCAACAAGGAAGCCGCCGACGACCTGGGCTGGTATTGGTAGAGGGCGCCGCGCCCCTGCGGCCGAGCCGCCAGGGGCGCCCTCGGGTTTCCTGGAAACCGCTTGCGGAAAGTCTCCCTCGGGGGCCGGATCAGAGGCGCCAGCCAATCTGGCGCTCCTGCCCCATTGTCGCTCAAGCCTCGCTCTGTAGCCGTTGGGATGCCATTGCGTCCGGCTTTGGCTGCCGCCGCAACAGCAGCACCAAAGCGGCAACCACGAGGAAAGCGATCACTTCGTACCAGTCCGCGGCAGTGGCCGCGTCGACAAAAGCCGAATGTGCCGAGACCGAGCCCAACTGCCGGGCCTGCTCCAGCCGGGTGAAGAAGATCTCGCCTACCAATGCCACTCCCAACGCGCCGCCGACCTGCTGGAATGCCTGCAGCGCACCAGAAGCCGAGCCGGAGTCCTTTGGAGGCACCCCCTGCAGGATGGTCTGGAAAAGCGCCGTAACGGCAAAGCCAAGGCCAGCGCCAGCCATGAACAACGGCGGCGCGAACAGCCAGCGATCAATTGTTGCATCGACTCCGGAAAGGACGAAGCGCAGATAGAGCATGCCGCCTGCCAGCAGCAAGGAACCGATGGCAACCCGCTGCGACAGGACGCCATTGCCCAGGCGACCAGCGAGAATTGAAACGACCAGCACACCGATCGGGAACGGAATGGTGGTCAGCCCGGATTCGAGCGGCGTCAGGCCGAAACCCGACTGGAAGAAGATGGCGAGCATCATGAACAGGCCGGGGATGCCCGAGAAGAAGATCAGCGTCATCAGGGAGCCGACAAGGAAATTGCGGTTCTCAAGCAGGGCAACAGGCAGCAACGCGGTCAGCCGCGCGCGGTCCCGGTGCTGTTCCCAAAGGTAGAAGGCAACCAATCCCGCCAACCCCAGCACCATGAGGGCAAATGCCCAGATCGGCCAACCATAGGTGCGTCCCTCGACCAGCGGGAAGACGAAGGCAAGCACAGAGAGGGCGAATATCCCGATGCCCACGAAGTCGTTGCGCAGGCCCGGATGAGGCGTGACCGAGGGCACGAAGCGAAAAGCGGCAATGACCGCCAAAATTCCGATGGGGATGTTGACGAGGAAAATCGGACGCCAATCCAGCCCCCAGAGATCGGCCGAGATCAGAAGCCCCCCGGCAATCGGGCCGGTGACCGCGGCAAGGCCAGCGGCGAGTGCGAAGAAAGAAAAGGCCCTGGTCCGTTCGTCAGGAGGGAAGATCACCGCCACGATGGACATGACCTGGGGGGTCATCATCGCCCCGGCGATGCCCTGCAGGACGCGCGAGCCGATCAGGGTCTCGATGGTCGGTGCCAGACCGCAGAGGGCCGAACCGATGGTGAAGGCGGACACGCCGAGCAGAAACATGCGACGGCGGCCAACTATGTCGCCAAGGCGCCCGAAGGGGAGCAGGAAGAGGGCGAAGCTCAGCACGTAGGCGGCGACCGTCCACTCGATCTGGCTGGAGCTGGCGCCAAGATTGCTCTGCAGGGACGGCAGCGCGACGTTCACGATGCTCACATCGACCAGATTCATGAAACTGGCGAGCAGCAGAATGATGAGTGCCACCCACCGCCGGGGGTCGGCTTCAGCCGCTGTCTGAGGGGGATTGCTCTGGGGGGTCATGCGGATCTCCTGGAAAGGTCACGCCCGCCGTTCCGCCGCCAGCCTGGCAATGGACGCCAGATGGAGGAGAATGGACAGCGGCACGATAAAGGTCGGGATGATGACGAGGGGGAACTGCGTCACAAGAAGATTGGGCGCATCAACGGCGAACATCTGGAAGCGCGATGGCGTCGTGAGAAAGCCGGTGGCCAAAGCAATCGCGAGATCGATGAGACCAAGGATATTCCAGGCAAAGAGCGCCCGGTGCGCCCTGTGCCTGACATACATGTATGCTGCGACCGGCGCCGTGACCCCGACGAGAACATCGCCGATGCCGGCCGGCAGCGCGAAGATTCCCGGCAGATGCCCGTCAAGCCAGAGGACGAGGAAGATCGCCCCGCCCGCGCGGTAGAGCTGCACGCCGACAAGCCATGCGTGCGGTAACCGCCCAACCAGATCTCGCACGGCGGGGACTGTCAGATAGAGCGCGATGCCGAGCACAATGGGGACAAGGATGCCGAATTCGATCGTGGGAACGGCGTTTCTGCTGGCGACATAGAAGCCACCAAGTCCGAGCCCAATGGCCACGGCAAGCCAGGCGAAAAGTCCAAGTATGAGCAGCCCGGCCGTGGTCCGAGGAGATACTCCCGCGGCGCCCGGAGAGGTTGGGGCCGACCATGCGAGCCCGGCCAACACCAATACGACGAGCAGGGCGCTGACCGATATGAACGGGGCCAGATAGATGGGCGGTGACATCCAAATCCTCCTTGCGATGTGTGCATGGCTTAGGCGCTTCGACCTTTACTTGTCAATTCATAGTGACTAGTTTTTTTGTAGTGACTATGCGCAACGTTGCCTCTATGATGGGCAGATGACGAAACCTTATGACCTAGACTGCCCGGTGGCGCGGACGCTCGACATTGTGGGCGAGAAATGGACCCTTCTTGTGCTGCGTGACCTGCTTCTCAAGGGCCCCCAGCGGTTCCACGAGCTGGAAACAAGCCTGACTGGACTGCCGCCCAGCACGCTCTCGGCGCGGCTGAAGGTGCTGGAGGCAGCCGGCATCGTCGCGATCCGCCAGTATGACAGCCACCCTCCGCGCTTCGAGTATGTCCTGACCCAGAAAGGCAAGGAACTCGGGCCGGTGCTTCAATCGCTTCGAGAGTGGGGAAACCGGCATACCGGCGCGGGGCCGGCGCCCTGATCAATGGTGCGGCCATCGCTCTATGCAGGGTCTTCGATGTGCCGCGCCAGCCGCAGCCCATCGCATCAGTCTCAGATCCCGGCTCCAGTTTGCCGTCATCAGACCGGCTGGGGCCGACAAGCGCCCCTCATGACTGCGGAGGCGGCCTGACCTGCCGACACGGGACCGCAAGTACGATGGGCGAGAGCCGGCGCCTTCAAACTGCCGTGCGGAACCGTGCCGGCCGGGCCAATCGACTCCCGCGAATCCGGGGCTCAGGAGTTCGAATCTCCCAGAGTTCAGGCCGAGGCCTTGCGTACGCGGATGACCACGTCCACATGGGCCACTTCCATGCCCTCGGGGGCCTTGGGCAGTGACTTGAACTCCACCGAATCCGCCGGGATGTCGATCATCCGCTGTTCGTCTTCGACATAGAAGTGGTGGTGGTCCGAGGTATCGGTATCGAAGTAGGAGCGCGAGGCGTCGATGGCGACTTCCCGCAGCAGGCCGGCTTCATGGAACTGGTGCAGGGTATTGTAGATCGTGGCCAGCGAGACATTGACGTTGGCCATGCTGGCTTCGCCATGCAATTGCTCGGCGCTGACATGGCGATGCGGGCCGCCGAACAGCAGTTCCGCCAGGGCCACGCGCTGGCGCGTCGGCCTCAGGCCCGCCATCCGCAGGACGGCGGTGAGGCATGGCTTGCGGGACGGAAGCGGCCGGGCGGTGATGTCTCGGTCGGGCATTGGGCCAACAAGTCTCGTCATTTAGGTCAGATTTTGAAGGTTTCTTATAATGGCGAGCGGGGTCGGGCACAAGACAAACGCTCGGTGACGCGGGGCCTTGCTCCCCTGGGCTGGCTTGACCCTATCCCGCCGCGCCTATACGAGACGGGGCTTGAGCAAGAGTGGGGAGCGTCCATGGCCGAGCGGCAACACGCATTTGACTACGAAGAATTGCTGGCCCATGGCCGGGGCGAATTGCCGGGCCAGGGCGATGCCCGCCTGCCGGC
>CAMLKN010000146.1 GCA_946480655.1 uncultured Devosia sp.
CGGCAGCCTCCACCCTGGGCAAGGATGTCATGCCGCGCCTGGCCGCGAGGCTCGATATCCAGCCGGTCACCGACATCGTCGCCATCGAGGGCCCGAGCCGCTTCGTCCGGCCCATCTATGCCGGCAATGCCCTTGAAACTGTTGACGATTCTCAGCCAAAGCACGTCCTGACCTTCCGCGCCTCCGCCTTCCGGCCGGTCGCCGCCGGCAATTCCGCTCCTGTGGAAGTGGTTGATTCCGCAGTGCAATCCGCCGCCCGCTTCATCGCGGCCCACCGCACCGAAAGCGACATCCCCGATCTCGCCACCGCGCAGATCGTCGTTGGCGGCGGTGTCTCGGTGGGCTCCCCGGAAGGCTTCCAGCTCATTGAAAAGCTTGGCAAAACCCTCGGCGCCGCCATCGGTGCCACCCGCGCCGCCGTTGATGCGGGCTACGCGCCCAATGACTGGCAGGTCGGCCAGACCGGCAAGATCATCGCGCCCGACCTTTACATCGCGATCGGAATTTCTGGCGCCCTCCAGCACCTTGCCGGCATCCAGGGCGCCAAGAAGATCATCGCCATCAACACCGATGCCGAAGCCCCCATCGTTAGAATCGCCGATGTCGCCCTCATCGGCGATCTCTTTGAGATCGTTCCACAATTGACGGCGGAACTGGAGAAACTGGGCCTCAAACGCTGAGGCCCGGCTCCTCTCTTCAATTGCAAAAATCCCCCGCCGTCCTATAAAGGCGGCGCCTTCCCACCGGACTCTTCCAAAAATGTTCGAAACCCTCACCAAGGCCCCCGGCGACAAGATTCTTGCGCTCATGGGCGAGTATGCGGCCGACCCCCGTTCCACCAAGATCGATCTCGGCGTCGGTGTCTACAAGGACGAGAAGGGCGTGACCCCGGTCATGACCTCGGTCCGCAAGGCCGAAGAGCGCATTCTTTCGAACGAGAAAACAAAGACTTACCTTGGCATCGCCGGCAACAAGGGCTATGGCGCGGCCGTGCTCGACCTGGTCCTGGCCAATGCGGTCGACCGCGCGCGGGTGCGGATCGCCCAGGCGCCCGGCGGCACCGGTTCGCTCTGGGTGCTGATGAACCTCATCAACCGGGCCCGCCCCGGCGCCACGGTCTATGTGTCCGATCCGACCTGGGCCAACCACAATCCAATCGCCATCGGTGCCGGCCTCAAGGTTGCCACCTATCCCTACTTTGATCCGGCGACCCGCGGTGTGAAGTTCAGTGAAATGCTCGCCGCGCTCGACGGGCTGGGCGCGGGTGATGTCGTGCTGCTGCATGGCTGCTGCCACAACCCGACCGGCGCCAATCTATCCAATGAACAGTGGGACCAGGTTGCTGCCTCGCTGGCCCGCACCGGCGCGCTGCCCTTCATCGATCTGGCCTATCTCGGCTTCGGCGATGGCATCGAGGCGGACGCCTATGGCACCCGCAAGGTTCTGTCTGCAGTCCCCGAAGCGCTGATCGCCTTCTCCGGCTCGAAGAATTTCGGCCTCTATCGCGAGCGCGTCGGCGCGGCCATTCTCGTCGCGCGCAATGCCGAGGAAGCCGAGGTCACCAATTCGCAGCTCCTCAACATCATTCGCGGCGCCTATTCGCAGCCCCCCGATCATGGCGCGGAAATCATCCGCACCATTCTCGAAGATGCGGCCCTGCGCGCCGAATGGGAAACCGAACTGGCGGCCATGCGCAATCGCATGATCGCGCTGCGCAAGAAATTGGCCGACGCGATCCGCGAACGCTCCAATTCCACCGATTTCGACTTCGTCGCCGATCACCGCGGCATGTTCTCGCTGCTGGGTCTCAGCAACCAGGCGGTGGAACATCTCAAAGCCGCAAACGGGGTCTATATGACCGGGGACAGTCGCATCAATGTCGCCGGTATCCCGGAAGATCGCGTGGGTGATCTGGCGGACGCGTTTTTGGGCGCCATTCGCTGAGCGCATAGCTTGCGGCAAGGCGCCGCCACGACTACATCTGGATAAACGGTCCGGACCGATAAGTTACTAGGAGGGAACGATGAAGTTCTTCGTCGATACTGCAGACACCGCCGCCATCAAGGAGCTCAACGACGCCGGGCTCATCAATGGCGTCACCACCAATCCGTCGCTGATCGCCAAGTCCGGCCGTGACTTCAAGGAAGTCATCAAGGAAATCTGCGCCATCACGCCCGATCCGGTCTCCGCTGAGGTCGCCAGCCTCGAATATGACGGCATGGTTGCCGAGGGCGAGCACCTCGCCAAGATTGCCAAGAATGTCGTCATCAAGTTGCCGCTGACGCTCAATGGCCTCAAGGCCACCAAGCATTTCAAGGACGCGGGCATTCCGACCAACGTCACGCTCTGCTTCTCGGCCAATCAGGCGCTGCTCGCCGCCAAGGCGGGCGCGACCTATATCTCGCCCTTCATCGGCCGCCTCGACGATATCAATCTCGACGGCATGGAACTGATCGAAAACATTCGTCAGATCTACGACAATTACCAGTTCGAAACCCAGATCCTGGCTGCCTCGATCCGTTCGGCAAACCATGTGACCCAGGCCGCGCTTGCCGGCGCCGATGTGGCCACCATTCCGCCCGACGTGATCAAGAAGCTGGCCCTGCACCCGCTGACGGACAAGGGCATCGAAGGCTTCCTCAAGGATTGGAAGGCCACTGGCCAGTCGATCCTCTAGGGGTTGCCCACAGAGACTGATCTCAAGGCACGGTCGTCGAACCTTGAGACACAACAAAGACCTCGCCCCTGGACTCGCGCATGGGTGAGGTCTTTCCATTTTGAGACCTCGCCATGGCTGACACCGATCTTGCCGCACGGATAAAGACTGCCCTAGCCGACGTAGAAATCCCCGGCGGCGGTGACCTGGCCACCTATGCCGGCCTCTCCGACATTATCGTCACCCCCGGCGCAATCGCGTTCGCCATCGCCGTCGCCCCCGGCATGGAAGCCGCCTTCGGTCCTGCCCGAGAGGCGGCGCAGACGGCCGCTCAGGCCCTTGGTGGCGCGCGCAAGATCATGGTCTCGCTGACGGCGGAAAAGTCCAACACGCCCAAATTCGGTCATGGCGCGGCCCAGCCCCAGGGCAAGACCCGCGTCAACGGCGTCAAGCGCATCATTGCCATCGGCTCCGGCAAGGGCGGCGTCGGCAAATCGACGACCGCGGTCAATATCGCCCTGTCACTGGCCGCCGAGGGCCTCAAGGTCGGCATTCTCGACGCCGATCTTTATGGCCCCTCGGTTCCGAAACTGCTCGGCATCGAGGGCAAGCCGGCCATCCGCGACGATGGCATCTTCACACCCCATCAAGCCTTCGGCTTGAAGGCCATGTCCATCGGCTCCATGCTGGTCCCCGGTCAGGCCGTGGTCTGGCGCGGCCCCATGGCCACATCAGGCCTTCGTCAGCTCCTTCGCGAAACCGATTGGGGCAATCTCGACGTCCTCATTATCGACCTGCCACCAGGCACCGGCGACATCCATATCGCGCTCTTCCAGCAGACCGTTGTCGACGGCGTGGTCATCGTCTCGACCCCGCAGGACCTGGCCCTGATCGACGCTCAGAAGGCCATCGACATGCTCCGCCGCATGTCCGTGCCCGTGCTGGGCCTCGTTGAAAACATGAGCTATTTCATCGCCCCCGATACCGGCAACCGCTACGACATTTTCGGTACGGGTGGGGCACAGAAGGCTGCCGCACGCCTGGAAATCCCGTTTCTCGGCCCCATCCCCTTGGTCATGTCCATCCGCGAAGGCTCGGACGCCGGCGCGCCGCCAGTGGCCATGGCGCCAGACGGCGCGGAGGCGCTGGCCTATCGGCAGATTGCCCGAAGGCTCATTTCGACCATCCCGTGACGCAATCGGGCATGTTTGGGCAGGGCGGTTTGTATCGATTGCTGAAATCGATTGCATAACCTTCGCAGCCGGTGTTATCCGGCTAGTCAAGGCCTGAAGGCCGCTTGGAGGGGATATGTTCTCATTTGACCGCCGGGACTTCGGTTCCGACTTTACCTTTGGTGTTGCCACGGCAGCCTACCAGATCGAAGGCGGCCAGCGCGATGGCCGCGGCATCTCAATCTGGGATACGTTCTCCGCCACGCCTGGCAATGTCCACAATGGCGATACCGGCCGCGATGCCTGCAACCACTATGAGCTCTGGCCGGCCGATCTCGACCTGATCCGCGATGGCGGCTTCGACGCCTACCGCTTCTCCTTCGCCTGGCCGCGCCTCATTCCCGAAGGCACCGGCGCTGTCAACCAGGCCGGCGTGGATTACTATGACCGCCTGCTCGACGGCATGCTTGAGCGCGGCATCAAGCCCTATGCCACGCTCTACCATTGGGACCTGCCCTCGACCCTGCAGGACCGCGGCGGCTGGATGAACCGCGATATTGCCAGCTGGTTCGCCGATTATGCGACCCTGGTGGCCAACAAGTTCGGCGACCGGCTCGAGGCCACCGCGACCATCAATGAACCCTGGTGCGTGGCCTTCCTCAGCCATTTCCTGGGCATCCATGCCCCGGGCTATCGTGACCTGCGCGCCGCCGCGCGCGCCATGCACCACGTGCTGTTCGCGCACGGCACCGCGATCGATGCGCTGCGCGCAGCCGGTGCGAAGAATCTCGGCATCGTGCTCAATCTGGAGAAGGCTGAGCCGGCGACCGATACCGAAGAAGACAAGAAGGCCTTCGATTTCGGCGATGCCCTCTTCAATCGCTGGTATCTGGATGGGGTACTCAAGGGCGAATACCCGTCGGTGCTGACCGACTGGCTCGAACCCTATCTGCCGGCCAACTACCAGGACGACATGGCGGTTGTCTCCCGCCCGCTCGACTGGCTGGGCATCAACTACTATACCCGCGGCCTCTACAAGGCTTCCTCCGAGCCCGGCCGTCCCGCCGAGCAGGTCAAGGGGCCGCTCGAAAAGACCGATATCGGCTGGGAAATCTATCCCAAGGGCCTTTCCGACCTGCTGGTCCGTGTCTCCCGCGACTATACCAAGCTGCCCATCTACGTCACCGAAAACGGCATGGCCGAAGTCGAAGGCGATAGCGACCCGCGCCGGGTGAAATACTATGAGGATCATCTCAAGGCGGTCCTCGCCGCGCGGGAAGCCGGTGCCGATGTGCGCGGCTATTTCGCGTGGTCGCTGCTCGACAATTACGAATGGGCCGAGGGCTACAACAAGCGCTTCGGCCTCGTGCATGTCGACTACCAGACCCAGCAGCGCACACCCAAGTCCAGCTTCCGTGCCTTCCAGGGCCTGTTGCACAACTCGCGCTGAACCGGTGTATGGTCGGGCTCTGCCAGCGTGTGAGCCCGATCATCATGTCCGAATATACAGAACTGCCCGAAGCCCTGTTGCGCCTTGAAGAAGTGCTTGAGGGTGGCGACGATGAAGCCATGCTGCTCACCGAGCTCGATGGCTTCCTCTGCGCCATTGCCGTCAGCCCCTCGCCGGTGCCCAAGCAGGAATTCTGGCCCTTCGACTGGGCCGCCGACGAGCGCGGGGTGCTCAAGCCTGCCTATCAGGGCCTCGAAGCACTGGTCGATGCGCGCCTCGCCGAAATCGAGGCGGAACTGGCCGCGGGTGAATATGGCCCGCTCTATGAGGTCGATGACGACACCGACGAAATAGTCTGGCAGGCCTGGATATCCGGTTTTCAGCAGGCCATGGTGCTGCGCTTCGATGCCTGGGACGCGCTACTGCGCCACACCGGCGAGGATGCCCGCGGCGAGGCGGCCATGGGCTTGGCCACGGCCCTCATGCTGTCCGATCCCGACAATCAGCCTGACGATACCGCCGATGATGAGGATTGGGCGCAATACGACGCGACCATGGAGGCCATGCCCGAGATCATCGC
>CAMLKN010000147.1 GCA_946480655.1 uncultured Devosia sp.
GGCGGGCAAGCAGGGCCTTGGGGCTGTTCGGTGCAGTTCCCTCGCGCGCAAGGCGAGGCAGGTCCGCCAGGGCTGATACCCGCCAGATTGCATTGGTCGGATAGAAATTGCCGCGCCATCCCGCTTGTGCCGCCATCGCCCCACCATCGAGCGCAGCGACCAGACGCCGCACGAAGTCTTCCGGCAGGAACGGCGTGTCTACTGCCGCTGTCACCAGCATGTCCCCGCTGTCTTGGTCCTTGAGGTAGGCGGCCGCGGCGACCAGCCCGGCTATAGGCCCGCCAAGCGGCAGGTCGAGATCGGGCAAGAGTACCATGTTCCTGAACCGGCCCCCGCTCTCTCTCCCGACAGAAATGAGCACATTCGCACCTGCAGCGGAGAACTCCCCCATCATCCGCTCAAGCAGGGACATCCCGTTGAAGCGAATCTGGTCCTTGCGGAGCAAGCCCAGCCGGCTGCCCTGACCACCCGCGAGGATGAGGGCATGTAGCTTCATTTCTGTGCCTGCGAGCGGAGCAGCAGCAGGAGCGCAATGCCCCCTACCAGCCCCCAGAATGGCGCCCCCACGCCCACGATCGTGATTCCCGAAGCCGTTGTCACGAAGGTAAGGATTGCCGGAAGCCGCGCGTCCTCCTGCGATAGGGCCGCCGCCAATGACGCTGCGAGGCTTGAGAACAGCGCCAGCCCGGCGACGGCCTGGATCAGCAGTGGCGGCGAGGCGGCTATGAAGGCCGCGGCCAGGCTCGCCGTCAGCCCGAACACCAGGTACGTGAAGCCGGCGGCAACAGGGGCAGGCCAGCGTCGGTCCGGGTCGGGATGGGCTTCCGGTCCCGCGCAGATCGCCGCCGTGATGGCAGCAAGGTTGCTCGTTGGTCCGCCGAAGAAAGCGGTCGCGCCACTCGCCAGGCCCGTAATGACGAAAACCGGTGAGGGACGGAGGTAGAAGCCATTGCCCTTCATCACCGCAATACCGGGCAGGTTCTGCGAGGCCATGGTAACAACGTAGAGGGGCAGGGCGATGCGAACGATCGTGTCGAGGGTGAACTCGGGCATGACCGGCACCAGTACAGGCCAGGCGCCGGCAAATGTGCCAGGCGGCAGGTGCGTCGTTGTCGCCAGCACTATGGCTGTCACGACGACGGCGATCGGGACGGCATAGCGTCGCGCGAATCGTAGGCCCAGTCCCCACGCAACCAGTATCGGCAGGGTGTGCCACGGCATTTCGCCCAAGGCGTCCAGGGGCGCGAGGCAAAGCGTCAGCAGCATGCCGGCCAGCATGGCATTGGCAATCGCCGGGGGAATCGCTGCGATCACCCGTCCAAGTGGCGAAATCAGTCCCGTCAACGCGATCAAGGCCGCGCAGACGAGGAAGGCGCCCGCCACCGCCGGGAACCCGCCAACCGGTTCGCCAACGGTGAGAAGGAACGCCATTCCAGGCGTTGTCCATGCGAAACTGATCGGCGTCCGCACCCTCCAGGCGATGACGATATTGAGAATGCCGATGGCGATGCAGACGGAAAACAGCCCGGAACCGGCCTGTTGCGGTGTCGCGCCGGCAGCCGCGAGGGCCGCCAGCACCAGCGTGAACGTGCTCGCCGAGCCGACGACGGCCGCCAGCATGCCGGCAAAAACCGGCTGGGCATAGTCGC
Organism: uncultured Devosia sp.; assembly: GCA_946480655.1. The sequence continues at coordinate 1,650 of CAMLKN010000147.1, forward strand.
GCCGCGACGGCAAGATGGCTTCGGTGGACATGGCGAATCCGTTGTTTGAGACGGTGACAGGCTAGTCAGTCGCGATTGGCGGCGCCACCGTCATCAGGCAAGCATGCTAGCCGCGTTTCCCCGAAGGGCTGGGCCGCTTGAATTGATCGGTCAGCGCCAGAAGCACCACCATATGCAGTCGTTCCGGCGTATTGGGCGGCTTCAGGCATTTGACCCGGGACGAGACCGTATAGCGCGCGCCATCACGTTCGCCGGTCGCCGTATAGACCAGGTATTTGCTTGTCTCGTCGTAATAGGCGGAGGTCACCTTGAACTGCATCGAACGGCCAGAGCTCCAAGTGCCGCACTACCGGTCTGCCCTAGGGCCTCCAGCGCTTCCCGCGCATGGGGCTCACCAGAAAATACACAGCCCGTAAACGAGTCTATTGCATAAGCGATTGGCGTCCAATAGGTACTGGCGCTCAGAGGCCGCGTGGCGGAGTGGTTACGCAGCGGATTGCAAATCCGTGTACTCCGGTTCGATTCCGGACGCGGCCTCCATCTCAAAGATCCCCGGAAAATTGCGTGCTCGGCGGCACCGCCGAATTAAGCCTGCACGCGCGGGAACGTTTTGCTGGCCAGTGCATTATCTCATTGTCGGAACGCGATTGAAAAATATCGAAGACCGATAAACGGCCCCGAAGGCGAAAGCCTCCGGGGCTTTTTGCTGCCCCGAGGGAACAGCGGGCGGGCAACGGGGTTGACCCCACTCCATCCAAGGAGGAACCCATGTCCGTACAGAAATCCAAGCCCGCGCCGCTCGAAACCGATCCCGGCGAACAACGGGACGACAATATTGATGACCTGGGCCGCCGGCCTGACGGCTCCATGGAGGAGCAACCGGTCGATCCTGGACCCGGCCACGCTCAACGGAACAGTCGTGACAGGCGCAGCCGGTCCGATCCCGCGGCTGAGGAATAATCCCGAGCTTGCCTTTGGCCCGCTCCGGGCCATATTCGCCGGGTTCACAATCCGCGGAGAGCGAGCTTCATGGTTGACTTTCAATCCGCGCGGAAGGCGATGGTGGACCATCAGGTGGCAACCAGCGGGGTTACGGATCCCCGCTTGCTCTCGGCTCTTCGCCGCATACCGCGCGAAATATTCATTCCAGCCGACCGGCGAACGTTGGCCTATACCGATGCCCACCATCCCCTGGGCAGGAATCGCTTTGTCATGGCCCCCGCCACGCTGGCGCGCCTTCTGCAACTTGCCGAGGTTCTGCAGACCCATCGCGTCCTCGATTGCTGGCCGGGGACAGGTTACTCGACCGCCATACTCGCAAGCCTGGCAAGGGAGGTCGTCGCACTGGAGCCCGATGCCGCACTGGCCGAGGCGGCCCGCGCCAATCTGGCTGCGCTCGGCATCACCAATGCCACTGTGCTGAACGATGATCGTCCCTCACGCGATATTAACAAGTTTGACACCATCCTTATCGAGGGTGCGCTGGAGAATCTGCCTGAGTCCCTTCTGGAGCTGTTGGTTCCTCAAGGCCGCTTGATCTGTCTTCTACGGAAAGGGCCGGTCGGGACGGCCACTGTCCTGGAGAAGGGACGGGAGGGTGTCGTGATGCGGACGACCTTCAATGCTAATCTCCCGGTTCTAGATGCGGGAAAAAGCACGGAAGACTTTGTGTTCTAGGCGAAGTGTTGCGTTGGAGACACGATCGGGCATTTCCGTGTCATTAAACTTGCCGGAAGATTGTCTCGGAAGGTTGTGCAACCCATCTGCCACGCATAAAAGTGCAAGGGTACGGAGACTGGGTTTATGAAGAATCGCGGACTGTTTGGGGCGAGCATGCTTGCCGTGGTTCTGGCATGTGCAAGTGCAGGCGCGGCCCACGCCCAATCGATCTCGCAGGCCCTGACGGCTGCCTATAATCACGCGCCTGATCTGCAGTCCGCTCTGCTGAGCGCAAAGGCGTCCGCCGAAGGGATCGTACAGGCCAAGTCGGGCATGCTCCCCACCGTCGGCGCTTCGATCAGCGGGAGCACCGGAACGAGCCTGGTTGGCGGTAACTGGAGCCCCAATTCGTCGTTGACGACCGGTCTCTCGTACAATCAGACGATTTACGACAACAATCGTACTGCCGCTCAGGTCGAGGCTGCCCGCGCTGCTGCGGAAGTGGCGGAGTACCAGATCCGCAACACCGAGCAGAATGTGCTCCTGCAGGTCGTCCAGGCCTATATGGCCGTGTTGAGCGGCCGCGAATTGCTCGCCCTGCGGCAGGAAAATGTCACGTTCTTCCAGGCGCAGCTCCAGTCAGCGCAGGATCGTCTGGATGTGGGCGAGGGCACTCGTATCGACGTTGCCCAGGCCCAGGCGCGTCTGGCCCAGGGACAGGCCGCCCAGCAAGCCGCCCTCGGTAGCCTTCAGGCCAGTGAAGCGACGTTCCAGCGCCTGGTGGGCCAGCGTCCGCAGGGGCTCTCGACAGGTCACAACTACGGCAATTTGCTGCCCCGCTCGATTGATGCGGCCATTGCCGAGGCCGAGATTGGCCATCCGGCCATTCTCCTGTCCAAGGCCGGCATCCGCGCCGCCCAGGCTGGGAGCGATGCTGCTCAGGCCGGCTATTTCGGGGCCACGGCGAGTGTCACGGGGCAAGTCGGGTCGTCCTGGACCGGCCCGTCGGGCAATCCGGCGCGCGACGGGATTTCCGCCTCACTCGGTTTCAACATTTCCATTCCGATCTATTCTGGCGGCCGCATGGGCTCGGCTGTGCGCCAGGCCAATCTCAACCAGATCAAGTCGGAAGTGGACGCCATGTCCGCCTATGACCAGATTCGGGAGGCCGTCATTGCGGCCTGGACGGGCATTCAGAGCGCCGATGCACAGATCAGCGCCGCTCAGGCCGCCGTCGCCTCGAGCAATACCGTTCTCGATGGCGTCATCCAGGAGCGTGACCTGGGTGCCGCAACCACGCTCGACGTGCTCAATGCCCAGGCCGACCTGACAAGCGCCCGCGAGGCCCTGATCAACGCATCCAGCAGCAAGACAATCGCGACCTTTTCGCTCCTGAGCGCCATGGGGCGCTTGACCGCCCGCGATCTGGCGCTGCCGGTCGAGATCAAGACAGCTGTGCCATACACGCAGGCGGTGGAAGACGTCTGGCAGGAATTGCGCACCGTCGCCGAATGATTTGAGGCACACGCCAAATCTTGTGGCCGGGCTCGTCCCGGCCACAACTTTTCGTGGAAGACCTCAAGTTCCGGCCTTGGGATGATTCCTAATTCCCCCTCATCGGACTAAGCTGTTTCTTACGAATCAGGGCAGGGTAACTGCGGATACCTTTCCCAGTCGGGCGCATGAGTAAGAGGCACTGATGAACAAGCCGGCACCCAAAGAACCCTCCATGGACGAAATCCTGTCGTCCATTCGACAGATCATCGCCGACGATGATGCTGCCGGGGCGCCCCGCCGGCCGTCTGTTCAGGCGGCGCCGCCGCCGATGCAGGCCGCGCCCGCCCGCCCGCTGTCCGAGCCGGCCGATCGTGACCTGAGCGACATGCTCGACGATATCGAGCCTCTGGCTCTGTCTCCCTCTCAGATCGTGGAAGAGGGGGGAGACGCCGAGGGGTTCAGCTTCGATTCGATCTTGGCAGATACCGAGGCCGGCGACGGTCCGACCTTGGTTGACGCAGACGATGTCGGCTTCGCCGCCGACGATGGCTTGCCCAGCTTCGATCCGGCCCCCGCCCGTGAGCCGTTTGCGCCCGCCAGCCGCCAGCCCGAAGCTGCTCCCGAGCCGCTCTCCATGGTCTTTGCAGACCCCGAGCCGGAACTCGAGCCCGCACCTATGCCCCAGATGAGCGCATCTCAGGCTGCGCCTCTGCCCGATCCCACGCTGACTTCGGACATGGCCGACCAGTTGCTCGAACCGGCCACCCGCGCCGCCGTTCGGGGTTCGATCGGTAAGTTGACCGCCCTGGGAATCGGCAACCCCGGCCTGACAATTGAAGCCATGATGCGCGATATGTTGCGCCCCATGCTCAAGGAATGGCTGGACGAGAACCTGCCGTCCGTCGTCGAGCGCATGGTGGAAAAGGAAATAGCCCGCGTCTCTCGCGGCGAATAGAGTGCTCGGGGACCTCCGCCGTTTCAACGGCTGTTGACCCCGCACCCCGCATTTGCTTGAAGTCTGCCAATCTGTTTTCCGAC
>CAMLKN010000148.1 GCA_946480655.1 uncultured Devosia sp.
ATCTGGCATGAAACTTGCCCTGTGCCCAAAATTGAGTCATGGTCCGGCTTGGGAAGCAGCCGCTCGCGGCTGAAAGACAAGTTTGCAAGGGCCTTTAACGCATGGCGCTGTCGCCACGGCTGGAGTTTCGTCAGTCTCAAACCCTGACCCTGACACCGCAGCTGATGCAGTCCATCCGGCTGCTGCAGCTCAGCCATCTTGAACTTAACGACTTCGTCGATACCGAATTGCTGCGCAATCCGCTGCTCGAGCGCGAGGAGGGAGGTGGCGATGAGGCCGCGTCCGCCGAGCCCGATCGCGTGCCGGTCGAAATGAGCGCCTATGAGGATACGGTCACCTCGGGGGAGCGCACCAAGGACGCCGCCGAAATCGCCGAGGGCTATGACACGGCGGTCGAAAATGTCTTCCCCGATGCCGGTCCCGCCGAGCAGGCCATGGTCTCGGGCCCCGATCGCAATGGCAGTTTCGAGGGCGGTGAGGCGCCTGATCTCGACCAGTTCGTCGCCAGCCGCCCGCGCCTTTCCGATCATCTCGAAGCCCAGGCGCATATGCTGCTGCGCACCCCGGCCGATCGCCTGATCGCCCAGCATCTCATCGATGGGCTCAATGAGGCCGGCTATCTCGTGGTCGAGCTTGCGGCCATTGCCGATCTGCTGGGGGCTGAGCTCGCCGATGTCGAAGCGGTGCTGGGCGTGCTCCAGACCTGCGACCCGGCCGGCATCTTTGCCCGCAATGTTGCCGAATGCCTCGCCATCCAGCTGCGCGAGCGCGACCGGTTCGATCCGATCATGCAGAAGCTGATCGCCAATCTCGATCTGCTCGCCGAGCACAATATGCCGGCTCTGCTCAAGGCCGTGGGCTGTGACCGCGAGGACTTGGCCGACATGCTGGCCGAGTTGCGCCTGCTCGACCCCAAGCCGGGCCTGGCTTTTGACAGCGCGCCGGTCGAGGCCGTCGTGCCCGATGTCTTCGTGCGGCCCGGCCCCGATGGCGGCTGGCAAATCGAGCTCAATACGGAAGTCCTGCCGCGGGTCCTGGTCAACCGCGTCTATTATGCGACGGTCACCAAGAAGACCCGCGACGCGGCCGAAAAGAGCTTCCTTTCCGATTGCCTCAACACCGCCAACTGGCTGACCAAGAGTCTCGACCAGCGGGCCCAGACCATCACCAAGGTCGCCGCCGAGATCGTCCGCCAGCAGGATGGCTTCCTCACCCACGGCGTGGCGCATCTGAAGCCCATGACATTGAAGACCGTGGCGGAAGCCATAGACATGCATGAATCGACGGTGAGCCGGGTCACGTCGAACAAATACATGGCGACGCCCCGCGGCCTTTATGAGATGAAATACTTCTTCACCACGGCCATTGCCTCTGCCGATGGTGGTGGCGATCACTCGGCCGAAGCCGTGCGCCACCGCATCAAGCAATTGATCGATGCCGAGCCGGCCAATGACATCCTCTCCGATGACACGATTGCCGAAATGCTGCGCAAGGAGCAGGGGATCGATGTGGCGCGCCGCACCGTTGCCAAATATCGCGAGGGGATGAACATCCCGTCCTCGGTGATCCGCCGGCGCCAGAAGAAGGCCTTCGAGGCGGCGGCGCGCAGCGCTTGAAACGTCCCGACAGAACAGGCGTGATTCACGGCGCGCTAACGGTAAGTGGCAGGCTTGTGGCTGTCACCTGCTTATTCGCGCCTCCCCTTTCAGTTGCGCATGGACAGGCTCCCTTTGCCGGGTCTAGCATCTCGATAGTCGACTTCCCACATCAGGGAGGTCGGCAGACGCAGATCCGGTAAAGCCGGGAGCGGCTTTTCGGGACTCTCGCGTCGTGCCCAACGACCGAAAGGAACAAGAGCCATGACCCTACGCGTATCGGGAAAAAACATGGATGTCGGCGATGCCCTGAGGGGCAAGGCGGAGGAACACTTCGCTTCCGTTGTCGGAAAATACTTCGACGGCGGCTATGACGGACATCTCACCCTGACACCGGACGGCATCGGTTATCGCGCCGATTGCGTTGTGCATCTGGATTCGGGCGCCGTGCTGCAGGCCAGCGCCCAGGCCGGCGATGCCACCAGCGCATTTGAAGTCATGGCGCTCAACATTGAAAAACGCCTGCGCCGCTACAACCGCAAGCTCAAGCAGCACCGCAAGGGCAATGGTGTCAACGGCGTCGATGGCGTGACGGCGCAATACACGGTCTTCGGTGCGTCCGACGAACTGGACGAGCTTGACGAGGACTATGCGCCCCCCGTCATTGCCGAAACCACCAAAAGCCTTCGGCAGATGAGTGTCGAAGAGGCCGTGATGGAGCTCGATTTCTCTGGACAACAGGTCGTGATGTTCCGCCATGCTGGACATGGCGGCCTGAATGTGGTCTACCGCCGCGCAGATGGCAATATTGGCTGGATCGATCCGGCCCTGGGCGCCAATTGAACGGCGTGCCCGACGCCAAGACGCTAGGTAGATCCTAAGGCAGATTTATGGAATTGGCCGACATTCTGGCGGAGCATGCGGTGCTGACTTGCACTGGCGTGGTCAATAAACGTCAGCTCTTTGAAATTCTTGCGCAAAAGGCCGCAGAACTGACCGATTTTCCCGAGCAGCAGATCCTTGCGACCCTCATGGGTCGCGAGGAGCTGGGGTCGACCGGTCTGGGCAACGGCATTGCCATTCCTCATGGCAAGATCCAGGGCCTGAAGGGCGTTACGGCGGTCTTCGCCCGGCTCGATTCCCCCATCGACTTCGACGCGGTGGACGATCAACCGGTCGACCTTGTGGTCATGCTCCTGGCCCCCGTGGGGGCCGGCGCCGACCACTTGAAGGCGCTGTCGCGGGTTGCGCGGCTGCTCCGCACCGAAACGGTCACCGACAGCCTGCGGGCCGAAACCGACCCGCGGCGGCTGCATGCCATCCTGACCGCGCCGGTGGAAAGCACCTACGCGGCCTGATCGAAGTCGCCAGCCAACAAGCAAAAACCCCCGCAGCCGCGCTGCGGGGGTTTTGTCATTCTTCGATCAGCCCGACGCTAGTGAAGCGTTGCGACCCCGATATTCTGGTCGCCCAGCCACTCGGTCACCGCCTCGGCCGTGTCCGCCACCATCAGTGGCGTGCCATCGGCGGACATCACCAGCTGGTACTGGGTGGCCCCGTCGAATTCGGCATCGCGGATCATGGTCGAGAGCACGAGGCCCGAAACCGGCTTCACATAGGCCACCGCATCGCCCCCCAGCGCAGCGAATTGCGCGCGCGTCAGGTGCCGGAGCGGATTGGCGTCATTGAGGGCGCCTTCAGAATTGCGTTTGTCCATCATGGTTCGGCCCTTTCTTTGTTCTCTTCCTCACAAGGAGCGAATGTCGATCTGTCGGGCGATTTTGGGCGCCTTGGGGCGCTCAAGAGTAATAACGAGCATACCATGCCCCAGAGTTGCATCTTTGACTTCCATGCCATCGGCGAGAAGAAAGCTGCGCTGGAACTGGCGGGCTGCAATGCCGCGATGCAGGAAGTCCCGGCCCGGTTCGTCGGCCTGCCGGCCGCGCACCATGAGCTGGTTGTCTTCCACGCTGACCTCGAGGTCGGTGCGGGCAAAACCCGCCACCGCGATCGAGATCAGGAACCTTTCGGCCCCGTTTTCGCCCACGGATCGCTCGATATTGTAAGGCGGATAGCCCTCGGCCGACCGGGCCAGCCGGTCGATGCGCTCCTCGAAACTGTCAAAGCCGAGGAGAAAGGGGGCCGAAAACACGGAAATACGCGACATCCTGATCCGTCCTTGAACATCAAGCAACGTGCGGCGGTCGACCCGATTGCTGTGGCATCGCCCGCCTGAGCCAGATATGGGTCAGGCAGATCAAAGGTTCAAGCCACCGACGCTGCCAAAGGATCACGCATGACCCAGACCGTCGCCATCATCACACCGGCCTACAAGGCCCAGTCCACTCTGGCGGCAACTGTCCGCAGCGTCCTCGACCAGAGCCATGCCGATTGGCAGCATTGGATCGTCGCCGACGATGGCTTCGATTATGCCGCCTTTCTCGTTGAACAGGGGCTGAACGATCCTCGGCAGGTGTTCTTGACAAGTGGCGGCGTGGGCCGTGGCGCCTCGGTCACGCGCAATGTGGCGCTCGAACGGCTCGAAACCCCATATGCCGCCATCCTTGATGCCGACGACCGGCTGAAACCGCAGAAGCTGGAAAGGGCCGTCGCCGCTCTGGCGGAATTTGGCATCGTCACCACGGCGCTCGATGTCATGACCGAGGATTTCCAGCACCTGCGCTTTGTTGGCGACGGCGCCAACCGCGTGCTGACGCCCGGCGAACACAAATGGGTGAACCTCTCCATGGATGCGCAAGTGGTCTGGGACCGGCGGCGCGGTGACGGTCGCTTCGACCCCACCATGAGCAATATGACCGATCTCGAATTCCTGCTGCAGCTCTACCGGACCATTCCCGAGAGTTTCCATATCGGCGAACCGCTGCACGACTACATCAAGCGCGCCGGCTCGATGAGCAATGCCAAGGACGTCACGGCCGGCATGATCGCATCCAAAGAGGAAATCCACCGCCGGCTGCTCGGCGGACATTATGGGCTCTCCGAGGAGAACGTCGCCGGCCTGGTCGGCTTCCTCAATGTCTCGATCCAGGCCGAAGCCGCTTACGGCGCCGCCATGGCCGCCCGGCCGGGCCTGCTGTTCGAGGATCACATTGAACCCATGCTGGCCCAGGCGCGGCAATAGTGCCGGGCGGGCCTTGCCTTGCCCGGGGATTCCCCCTATAGAGCGCCATCTCCGGACCGCCCGGCCAAAAGGCATGCCGTGGCGGTTCTTGAAAGCGATAGGCCCAAAAGCCTGTTCCAAGACCAATAAGGACCCGCAAAATGCCCAAGATGAAGACCAAGTCCGGCGCCAAGAAGCGTTTCAGCTTCACCGCCTCGGGTAAGGTGAAGGCCGGCGTTGCCGGCAAGCGCCACCGCCTGATCAGCCACAACGCCAAGTACATCCGCACCAACCGCGGCACCAAGATCCTGTCCAAGGGCGACGAGGGTCTGGTGAAGTGGTACATGCCGTACAACCGCTAAGCTGGAAGGACACTGAACTATGGCACGCGTAAAGAGAGGCGTAACCGCCCACGCCCGTCACAAGAAGGTCTTGAAGGCCGCCGAGGGCTATTATGGCCGTCGTAAATCCACGATCCGTATCGCCAAGCAGGCCGTCGAAAAGGCCGGCCAGTACGCGTATCGCGATCGTCGCGTCAAGAAGCGCAACTTCCGCGCTCTCTGGATCCAGCGCATCAACGCCGCTGTCCGTGACCACGGCCTGACCTACAACCGATTTATCGACGGCCTCAGCAAGGCTGAGGTTGCTGTCGACCGCAAGGTGCTGTCCGATCTCGCGATCACCCAGCCCGAAGCGTTCGCAGCCCTGGTCGCAAAGGCCAAGGGCGCTCTGGCGTATCTCGCAGACGTGGACACCGTTACCCACGCCCGCGTCACCGCCTAAGCCCAGCCCTCCTCGCTGAGGTCAAAAATCGCGCCTTGCGCCGCCCGAGAGGGCTGGCGCAGGGCGTTTTTGTTTGCTCTAACCGCCTCAGATTTTTCATAGACCTCATGGTGAGCCCGTCGAACCACGAGGTCGCGGGCACCCCGGTTACCGACCTCCCCCTTCGACAGGCTCAGGATGAGGTCTTGCGAGAGTTCAGCATGTCCCTCGATACACAGATCGAAACCCTGCGCACCGAACTGTCCGCCGCGATTGCCGGCGCTGACAACGAGGCTGCGCTCGACGCCGTCCGCGTTGCGGCCCTGGGCAAGAAGGGCT
>CAMLKN010000149.1 GCA_946480655.1 uncultured Devosia sp.
AATACCGCGCGCCCGAGCTTGCCGCTGCCGCCGGTCACCAGAACCTTCTTCATTCGAACCTCCTCTTTTTCCACGCGAATTCGGCGTGTGGCTTGCTCCCGAGCCTAGTGCGGAAAGCGCGCCCTGCCAACCGGTTGAACGGAAATTGCCGGGTTAACGAAAGATGAATGCGGGCCTCAGCGGCGGTTCAAACGGGGGGGCGCATAACCGGGTTCAAGGTTGATGCGCCGCATCGACAGATGGCCGGAGGGTCGGCCGCTCCAACAGAACCGAGGAATACCAAAATGAACAAGTTCACCATGATCGCCCTGGTTGCCGGTCTTGCTACCGCCGCAGCCACCCTGCCCAGCAATGCCCAGTTTTTTGCGGCCAATGTCCCCAACAAGCCAACGGCTACGTCGACCTATGACTGTGCCCAGGAAATGGTGCAGATCCGCCGCATCAGCCCCGCAGAAGTCAACGGGATCCAGGACCGCAGCGTCTGGCTCTATCCGGTCTGCGAAGACCTGACGGCCTATGGCCGCAACAACTATCGCGACCTCTTCTTCGACGGCAATGCCGGTGTCGTGCGCGGTGAAATCGGGCGCAATCCTACGCTCATGAACGCACTGCGTGCCAAGGGCTACGACCAGCACGACGTCATTTCCCTGGTCATGGCCGCTGGCAACAGCGTGCTGCTCTATGTCCACCAGCGGGACATGAACTGATCGCCCGGCACCCTGGCCCAAGATGAACGGCTTCTGAACGCCAAGATCAGCGCCGGTTCAAGGCCAGGGTGCCATTGTCTCCTCAACATCCAGACGTTCCGGGGGAACCTCGAATGAACAAGGCACAGGAAAAAGTACTCGTCGCCGCATTGTGCGGGATGATCATCACCGCCGCCGCCGGCTTCGCGGTTCAGCCCGCAATGGCTGCCGGTTACCAGGTGGACACGCTGGGGCAGGTCGTCGGCGTCGCCGACTGGGATCGCCTCAATGTCCGCAAGTGGCCCGCCAGCTATTCCCAGAAAGTGGGCAGCTTCGCCCCGGGCCTGCATGTCTGGGTCGAGCGCTGCATCGAAGTCGAGAACAGCTCCGACTGGTGCCTGGTCGAGCGCGGCCAGACCAAGGGCTGGGTCAATTCCCGCTTTCTCGTTCCGGTCGAGGATTGGGACATCTGATCCCCGGCCATACGTCTTTAGTACTGCGTACCTCCTTCCCATGCATGTTGACTTTTCCGGTCCTCGGTTGTTCGTGATACGCAACCAGGACCGGAGTTTTTTGTATGGACGCCAACCCCATTCTCGCCGAAGCCGTACGCGGCAACTGGGTTGAAAACCGCCACCGCGGCGCCTTCATCATTGTGGACGCGGATGGCACGGTGATCGCCTCGCGCGGTGACGTGGAGCGGCCGATCTTCCCCCGTTCGGCCGTCAAGTCCATGCAGGCCCTAGCCATTTTCGACCGTCACGCCATCGACCGGTTCCACCACAGTGCCGAGGAACTGGCCCTGGCCTGCGCCTCGCACCATGGCGAGGATGAGCATGTGAGCAATGTCGCCCATTTCCTCGACCGCATGGGGCTGTCGGTGGCCGATCTCGAATGCGGCGCGCATATGCCCACCAATGACAAGGCCCGCGAGGCCCTGCGCATGGCAGGCAGCGCCCCCAGCGCCCTGCACAACAACTGCTCGGGCAAGCATTCGGGCATGCTGAGCGTGGCGTTGGCCATGGGTGTGCCGACCCGCGGCTATGTGGAGCGCGAACACGATGTGCAGAAGGCCGTGCGCGCGGCCGTGGAATATGTGATCGGCGAGGACCTGACCGAGGATCGCTGCGGCACCGACGGCTGTTCCATTCCGACCTGGGCGGCGCCGCTGCGGGCCTGGGCCCTGGGCTTTGCCCGCATGGCGACGGGCAAGGGGCTCGACGCGGGTCATGCCGCAGGCGCGAAGAAGCTGTTCGACGCCGCCACCAGCCATCCGCACCTGGTGGCCGGTACCGGTCATCTCGACACGCTGGTGATGGAAGCCTTCCAGGGCCGGGTGATGCAGAAGGGCGGCGCCGAGGGCGTGCAGTGCGGCGCCATCCGGGACAAGGGTTGGGGCTATGCCCTCAAATGCGATGACGGCAACATGCAGGCCAGCCACGTCATGGTGGCGTCGCTGTTGCTCAAATATGCCGAGCCGGACGCGAACCAGCGCGCCGTGCTCGAGCAATTCGTCCGGCAGCCGACCAAGAATGTGCGCGGTACCGTCGTGGGGGAAATGCGCGCCGTCCTGTAGCCGGGCAGTTCAGTTCAGCGAGACGTTGGGATAGCGGCCGGAATTGGATGCGAGATCTGGCTCGACGATCTCGTCCCAGGCCAGGCCCGCAAGGGCGTGTTCGGTGGCGGCAATCGCATTGCTGCCAACGACGACATTGCCCGCTCCATCCACGACGCTGACGCCGATGCCGATGCGAGAGTCGGACACGACGTTGCCTGAGATCATGACGTTGCGGAGGAAGGTTCCGTAGCCGGCGGCGATGGCGACGCCGGGTACGTTCTGTACCGTGTTGCCGGTGATGGCCGTTTCCGCCTCGGCGAAGATGCCGATCGGGACCGTGTCGGGGTTCACCACGGACAGGGGCGCAATATTGCGCACGATATTGCCGTTGCAGACGGCCAGTTGCCCGCCCGTATCGAGGTTGGTGATCGAAATGCCCGTGGCCGCACCATCTATGAGGTTGTTGGCGATGATCGAGCCGGAAAATCCGAACTCGGAAAAGATCGCCACTTCGCCCGAACGCAGGCAGACATTGCCCGAAACCTGGCAATTGCGCGTGGTGTTGAGGCGCACGGCGGTGAAGGCGCAATCGGCAATGTGATTGTCGGCGACGATCACCTCGTCGGCGTTGAACACGTTGATCCCGTTGCCGTTCTGGCCATTACCACCGCCGAGCCAGTCAATCTCCGCTATGCGGTTCCCTGTGATAATCGAGCCATCGGCGCCCGGCTCGGTTCGCCAGATCCGGATCCCGGCATTGCCGCAGCCGCTGATCCGGTTGTCGGAGACGAGGATGCCGCGGCTGTCCATGGCGTGGATGGCCGCGTCGCCCATGGCGCTGAACTGACAGTCCCGGATGGTGACGGCGGAATCGAAAATGTTGACCCCGACGCCAGGCGCTTCGCTGAAGCTGCAGCGCTCGATGGTGACGCCGGATGCGTGTTCGATGTCGAAGAGGGTGGCGGTGCCTTCGCCGGCGCTTGCGGCAAAGCCGATGTCCCGCAGCACCAGCGCTCCACGACCAACAATGCTCCCCACGCTCGCGCCGCCAACAGACGAAATGGTCGTGGACCCCGGAACACCTTCGACCACCAGGCTCCCGGGGAAAATGAGGCCCTGCGCGCGGATGCGGCCATGGGGGAGGCGCAGAACCTGGCCGGCGCCGGCAGCCAGATCGAGGGCATTCTGCAGGGCCGCGCTCTGATCGGCATCCGAATCACCCACGAGGCCGAGCGATGCCGCGTCGAGTATCGCTTGCCCGAAGGCGGGGCTGGCGACGACCAGGCCCAGTCCGGCCATGACGAAACGGCGATTGAGGTGAGGCATTTGCATGAGCCGATTGTGCCAGACTGTGCTCCTGAGGCCAGTCAAACCCGATGGCTTGGTGAACGCCATACGTGGAAGCTTCCGGGTTCAGCTTGTTCCCGGCGCCGGCACGCGGCTATAACGGGCCGGTATTCGATTGCGACACAGGTGGCCCGGTATGCTCGTTGACGGCAAAATCTTTTTGGGCGTGAGCGAGCGGCCGGAATATCTCAATCTCAAATATGCCAACCGGCACGGGCTGATTACCGGCGCAACGGGCACGGGCAAGACCGTGAGCCTGCAGGTGCTGGCCGAAGGCTTTTCGGCAGCGGGCGTGCCGGTGTTTGCGGCCGATATCAAGGGTGACCTTTCAGGCGTGTCGCGCATGGGCCAGGCCAAGGACTGGCAGACCAAGCGCGCGGCCGATATCGGTTTTGACGATTTCGCCGACGATGTGTTTCCGGTGATCTTCTGGGACCTGTTCGGACGGCAGGGCCATCCGGTGCGGGCGACGATCTCCGAAATGGGGCCGGTACTGCTGAGCCGCATTCTCGACCTCAACGACACCCAGGAAGGCGTGCTCAACATCGCTTTCCGGGTGGCTGACGAGGAAGGCCTGCTGCTGCTCGATCTCAAGGACCTGCGCGCGCTGCTGGTCGATATCCAGGAGCGATCCAAGGAAATCTCCACCCGCTACGGCAATGTGGCGACGGCGACGATTGGCTCGATCCAGCGGGCGCTGCTGGTGCTCGAACAGCAGGGCGCCGACAATTTCTTCGGCGAACGCGCGCTCGACATTGCCGACCTGATGCGCACTGACGTCGATGGGCGCGGCGTGGTCTCCATCCTTGCCGCCGACCAGCTGATGCAGTCGCCGCGGCTCTATGCGACGTTCCTGCTCTGGCTGCTTTCCGAACTCTTCGAGGAACTCCCGGAAGTCGGCGACCCGGACAAGCCGAAACTGGTCTTCTTCTTCGACGAGGCGCATCTCCTGTTCGATGACGCACCCAAGGCCCTGATCGACAAGGTCGAACAGGTGGTCAAGCTCATCCGTTCCAAGGGCGTAGGCGTCTATTTCGTGACGCAGAACCCGGTCGATATTCCCGAAAGCGTGCTGGCCCAGCTCGCCAATCGCGTGCAGCACGCGCTTCGCGCCTATACGCCGCGCGAACAGAAAGCTGTGCGCGTGGCGGCCGAGACCTTCCGGCCCAATCCGGCCTTCTCGACCGAGGAAGCGATCACCCAGCTCGGCATCGGCGAGGCGCTGGTCTCAGTGCTGGAGGAAAAGGGCGTGCCCTCCATGGTCGGGCGCACCTTCATCCGGCCGCCCTCGGCGCAGGTGGGGCCGATTTCCCCGGCCGAGCGGGATGCGGCCCTCGCCAATTCGCCGGTCGGCGGGCTCTACGACACAGTGCTCGATCGGGAATCGGCTTTCGAAATCCTGGCAAAGCGGGCGCGGGACAAGCAGCTTGCCGATGAGCGTGCCGAGTATGAAAGCGTGCGGCGGGCAGAGGCCGAACGCCTCGCCAAGGAACGCGAGCGGGCCGAGCGGGCGGCTGCGCCGCGTCGCAGCACAAGGCAGACCCCGGTCGAGGCGGCCACGACGTCGTTTGCCCGCACGATTGCCACGACGCTGGGGCGTGAACTGGTGCGCGGCATTCTCGGCGGGCTGACGGGGCGGCGGCGCTGATGGCCAATCTCGCGCAGACCGGACTGACCGTCGCCATCTTCGCCTCGGACAAGGGGCCGGGCGACCCCGAACGCGCCAGCCTCATGGGCGAGGTGGGGCGGGTTTTCGCCCGCAAGGGTGCACGGATGCTGTGCCTGGCGGAAAAGGGCGTGATCCCCGTTCCGCTGATTACCGCCGCGCGAACGGCCGGGGGCGCGGTAGAAGTGGTGGCTGATGCCAGCATCGTCCTGCCACAGGCGCTGGCGGGAGTGCCGATAACCGTGCTGACCGACCAGGCTGAACGCAATGCCTATCTGGCCAGCGCTAGCGTTGCCTTCGTGGCGCTTCCAGGATCGCTGGCTTCGGTGACCTCGCTCTTCGGCGCCTGGGCCTCGGGCACAGCGCGACCGGTAGTGATGCTCAACCGGCACCGTGCTTTTGAAGTGCTGCGCGGCTTTGCGGCCGATGTGCTTTCGGCGTCAGTCGCCAATCATGACCGCAACATCCAGTTTGCCGACACGGTCGAGGACCTGTGGGGAAAGGTCGTGTGGGTGAGCGAGCAGCGGCGTTAGAGCCTGTCCCGGGCGGTG
>CAMLKN010000150.1 GCA_946480655.1 uncultured Devosia sp.
CCCAAGGGCTCTTCGCGCATGCTGCAGCGCATCGGCCGCGCCAATCACCGGCTCGATGAACCCTCGCGTGCCCTGCTGGTGCCCTCCAATCGTTTCGAAGTGCTCGAATGCGAGGCGGCGGTCGAGGCCGTGGCCGAGGGCCATCAGGACAGCGAAGACCCGCTGCCCGGCGGCTATGACGTGCTGGCCCAGCATATGCTCGGCATGGCCTGCGCCGACGCCTTTCTGGCCGACGACCTCTATGCCGAAATCCTTCGCGCCTGGCCCTATCGTGACCTCACCCGCGACAAGTTCGATAAGGTACTCGATTTCGTCGCCACCGGCGGCTACGCGCTGCGCGCCTACGAACGCTACGCGCGTCTCAAGCAGACCGCCGATGGCAAATGGCGCATCGCCAATCCTGCCGTCGCCCAGCAATACCGGCTCAACATCGGCACCATCATCGAAGAGCCCATGGTCCGCGTGCGGCTGGTGCGGGCGCGCGGCCTCAAGCAGGGGCGCACCACCGGCCCCATCGGCGCGGGCGGCCGCGTGCTGGGCGAGATGGAGGAGTATTTCTTCGGCACGCTGTCACTGGGCGACACCTTCATGTTCGGCGGCGAAATCGTCGCTTTCGAGGGTATGAAGGACAATGAGGCTTTCGTCTCCCGCGCCTTTGCCAGCAATCCGAAAATCCCATCCTATATGGGCGGCAAGTTCCCGCTCTCGACTTACCTCGCCGAGCGCGTGCGCCGCATCATGGACACCCCCGGCGACTGGCACAAATTGCCCGACCAGGTCAGCGACTGGCTCCGCCTGCAGCGCGATCTCTCCGTCCTGCCGCGCCGCGACAGCCTGCTGGTCGAAACCTTTCCACGCGGAACGCAGCATTTCATGGTCTGCTATCCCTTCGAGGGACGGTTGGCACACCAGACCCTGGGCATGCTTCTCACCCGCCGGCTCGAACGCATGCGGGCAAGGCCGCTGGGCTTCGTCGCGAGCGAGTATGCCCTGGCCATCTGGGGACTGGGTGACCTCTCGGCCCTCATCCGCACCAATCGTCTTTCGCTCGACGAGCTCTTTGCCGAGGACATGCTGGGCGACGATCTCGAGGCCTGGCTGGACGAGAGCGCGCTGATGAAGCGCACTTTCCGCAACTGCGCCATCATTGCCGGGCTGATCGAGCGCCGCCATCCCGGCAAGGAAAAGACCGGGCGGCAGATCACCATGAGCTCGGACATCATCTACGACGTGCTCTACCAGCACGAGCCCGACCATATCCTCATCGAAGCCACGCGCCGCGACGCCGCGCGCGGCCTGCTCGACATCGAGCGCCTGGGTCATATGCTCAGCCGCATCCGCCACCACATCGTCCACAAGCCCCTGCACCAGATTTCTCCGCTCGCCGTACCGGTCATGCTCGACATCGGCAAGGAACCGATTTTCGGCGAAGCGCGGGAATCAGCTATGGCTGATGCAGCCGAGGAGCTTCTCAGGGAAGCTGTGGGCGAACGCTGAGTACCCAACCACCGCTCCGCCCTCGGGCTCGACCCGAGGGCCACTTGCAAAGCATGCCGGTGCTCTTGCGGTCGTTGCGAAAGGCCCTCGGGTCAGGCCCGAGGGCGGTGCAGAAATGGTGGCTGTAGCGTGCCAAAGGGACGATGAAATCCTATATGAACAACGCCGCTCACTCTCTCCCCATTCCGGAAACCCAATTGCTCCGCTTTGCCGGCCACAATTTCGAGCCTCTGCCCTCAGGCGCGCTCTATTGGCGGGCCCGCGAAACCCTGCTGGTAGCAGACCTCCATTTCGAGAAGATGGCGAGCTTTGCCCGGCGCGGGCAGATGCTGCCGCCCTATGATACGGCCATGACGCTGACGCGGCTCGAAACCGACCTGCGGCGCACCGGGGCCACGCGCCTCATCGCCCTGGGCGACAGTTTTCATCGACCCGAAGCGGCCTCATGGCTCACGCCCGCCGACCGTATGCGGCTCGACGCGCTCACCGAGGCGGTGGAGTGCCTGTGGCTCTCCGGCAATCACGATCCGGCGCCTCACGCGATCGGCGGCACCTGCCTGCCGGACATCGAGCTCGAAGGCCTCCACTTCACGCACGAGCCGAAAAAGGGGCGGACCGGCCTGGTCGCGGGCCATCTCCACCCGGCGGCACGCATCGCCATGGAGGGCCGCGCAACCAGAAAACCGTGCTTCGTCCATGACAATCGCCTGCTGATCCTGCCCGCCTATGGCAGTTCCACGGGCGCCCTCAATATCTTGTCGCAGGCCTTTTTCGGCCTCTTCCATTGGCCAGCGCTGGAAGTGGTCATGCTGGGGCGTGACCGCACCTATCCAGTGCCGGTCAAGCGGTTGGTGGTCGGATAGGATCGGCTATCTGCGGAACAGCACACCGCCCAGCCAGCCGGTGACCAGCGCCAGGGCCACGCAGGCCAGGCCATAGAGGAGCGGCATCTGCACCGCAGAAAGCGCCAGGAAGCGTTCGAAGCCGATCTTGCGCACGGCAAAGCCGTCGGATTTGCGCGCGATGATCTCGCCATTCTTGAACACATAGGTCTGGGCAATATAGGGGCCGGGCGGGGCATTGCTCGGCAGCGTCAACTGCGCCTGATAAAAGGTCTCGGAGAGGAAACGCACGCCGGTCTCCTGCTCGCCGAACAGGCCCTCCTCGGTCATCAGCCGGATCAGTTCCCGGCCAAAAGTCAGCGTTTGCCACCAGCCGGCGGCATTGGGCGAAATGGCGTGGGATTCGGGCAGGATGAAATTGGTGGTCAGCGTATTCACATCGGTGATGTCGCGCAGCCTGGCGCTCGACAGCACATGGAAATAGCTCGGAAAGCCCTTGAACGCGACCTGCTCGGTATTGAGCCAGATGCCGAAATTGTTGGTCTTCTTGCGGGCCACGCGGTCCTGCGTAGGGCCCAGCACCACCACCACGATGTGAAACGGGCCCTCGACGAATTTCTGGGTCGCACCGGCATCGGGGGCGATCTCCCCGAAAAACGTCAGCCGTTCACCATCGAAGCTGGAGGTGATTTGCACCACTTCGTTCGACACACTGGAGAACAGCCGTTCGGCGCTGGCCGGCAGTGCCGTCGCGACAATCAGGGCGAGCGCGGCGAGGAGGCGGATCATTGCGCCAGGCTCCCCACCGCCATCGAGTAGACGTCATTGGGGGTAAGCACGAGCGACAGGCCGAAGCGGATGGCGACGGCCAGGACCAGGAGGGCGAGAAGGCCGCGCAACTGTTCGCCGCGCAGGTGCTTGCCGGCGGCGGCGCCGAACTGGGCGCCGGCCACCCCGCCCACCATCAGACAAAAGGCGAGGAGAATGTCGACGCTCTGGCTTTGCACGGCATGGAGGATGGTTGTGGCGGCCATCATCGCCACCACCTGCGCCAGCGACGTGCCGATGACGACATTGCCGGGCACGCGCAGCAGGTAGACCAGCGCCGGCACCATGATGAAGCCGCCGCCAATGCCCAGGAGCGAACCGACAAAGCCGATGAAGAGGCCGATGATCAGCACCGGCAGGACGCTGATATAGAGCCGGCTCTTCTTGAAGCGGACGCGCATGGGTAGGCCGTGGATCCAGCTGTGCTGGTTGGGCAGGCGCTCGCGCACCACCACGCCCTGGCGGCGCTTGAGCAGGGCCCGCACCGACTCCTGCAGCATCAGCACGCCGACAAAGCCGAGCAGCACCAAAAAGCCCAGGGCAATGACGAGGTCAAGCTGGCCGGCGTCCCGCAACAGGTCAAATGCGGCCACGCCGCCAAAGGCGCCCAGAATGCCGGACAGCACGAGGTAGAGCGCCAGATGCAGGTCGACGCCGCCACGGCGGTAGTGACTGAGGGCGCCGGACGTGGAGGCGGCCACCACCTGGCCGGTGACCGAGGCGACGGCTACGGCCGTCGGCACGCCCGAAAAGATCAGCAATGGGGTCAGAAGGAACCCGCCACCGACGCCGAACAGGCCGGACAAAAAGCCGACCGCCCCTCCGATCCCCACGAGAAAGAAGAGGTTCACGGAAAGCTCGGCGATCGGCAGATAGATCTGCAAGATCCTGGTGTCCCGTAAAAAGCGTCTTGGCGGGCCATCCTAAAGGATGGTCCGTCAACAAGAGGTAAGGCCGGCGGCCGCCGGGAGTACTTTTATGATTTGGGCTTACGTCCGGCTTGTGACGGTGTCAAACCCGAATAGGTACTAAACCGGCTGGCTTCCCAGAACTGCGAGGAGCCGTGGATTGATGGCCCCGACTTCGCTCATGCCCGTGGCCCGCTCGAAGGCCTTGATGGCCTCCTGGGTCTTGGGGCCCGCCACACCGTCAGCTGTGCCCACATCGAACCCGAGCTTGGTCAGGGCCTGCTGCACCTTGGCGATGACGTCGCGATTGGCAATGGCCTCGCCGGGGTCGAAGGTTTCCGACCAGGTGCCGATGGGCGCGAAATTGGCTGCCAGGTCGACCGGCTGCATTCTCCAGGCGGCGACTTCGTCGCCGATGCGGCTGACCGCTTCTGCCGACAGCGACTTGGCGATGTCGTCGCGCGCCTTGGCGGCATCCTGGTCCCCGCTCATCGCGGCCAATGCGAACCACTTATACGACTGCTCGAAATCCTGTTCGACGCCCAGCCCGCGGGCATAGAGCATGCCCAGGTTGAACTGGCTGTCGGTCATGCCGCGCTCGGCCGCCTTGCCGAACCATTCCGCAGCCAGCTCGAACTGCTGCTCACCCATCTCGCCGCCCGCATAGAGCGCCGCCAGGTTGTGCATTGCCATGCGATGCCCGGCCTCGGCGCTGCGCTGATACCAGAGCCGCGCCTGCTCGAGGTTCTTCTCGACCCCCGAACCCATTTCATAGAGATTGCCGAGCCGGTACTGCGCCGGAACGAAGCCCTGCGCCGCCGAGCGCTCATACCAGCGTGCGGCCTCTTCGAGGTTCTTTTCCAGCGCCCGGCCTTCGGTGAAGATGGCGCCGACCTCGAATTGCGCCCTTGCATTGCCATTGGCGGCGGCCTGGCGCAACTCGATCGGCCCGACGGCCTCGGGCGGCAGGTCAAATGTCTCGACCGGCGTCGGCACTTCTGCGGCAGGCGCGATCGAGCCGGTCACGGCGGGGGCCTCGGCCTCCGGGGTTGAGGCCAGGGCGATGCGTCCGCTATCCGCCTTGAGCGTGGGGGGCATCGGCGTCGACGGCGCCAGGCTGGTCGCCCGCGCAAAGCTCATCGGTTCACCTGGATTGATCGATCCGGTGGCCGTTACGTCGACCATGTCGATCACGCGGGGCGGCACCACGGCAGACTGATCGTCCGAAGCGGGAGGATTGGCGGTGGCCGCCGGGGCGCTGACAGCATTGGTCGCGGCGGGCGCCGAAGCATTCATGCGCTGCATGACCAGATTGAGCGCCAGCATCGACACCGCGACCAGCGTCGCCGCCAGAAGCAGCGGCCGGCGATTGCGGGCGAGGAAGCTGGGGCGCTCGTCGACAGCCTCGGGCAGGGTCGGCGCCACGGCCGGCTTGGCCGCCTCCGCAGGTTTAACCTTGGGCTTTTCGGCGCGGCGCGGCTGCCGGGCCTCGGGAGCCACTGCCTCGGGGGCCGTCTTGGGCGTACCGGCCTCATCGTCCTTGCGGGCGCGGACCCGGCTCAGCGCGCGGGCAATGATGGAATTGCTCTCGGCCGGCTTGGCGTCTTCCTGTTTGGCGCGCTGGGCGCGGCGGGCTGCGGCGACAAAGGTGCTGGTGCTCGAGGCGGGCGCCGCTTCGGCGGGCTTTTCACTGGTGGGACGCGCGATAGGGGCGAATGGATCAGT
>CAMLKN010000151.1 GCA_946480655.1 uncultured Devosia sp.
CCAAGCTCCCTGCCCCGCTGGTCGCCCTTGACCACGCAGCCATCGAAGAACCAGTGATAGCCCAGGAGCCGGTTGGCGGCCGTGACAGCCCCCTCGCTGAGAGCTGCACGGATGCGCGAGGAGGAAATCACTTCCTCGCCCTCGTCCATGAGATCAAGGGTTTCGACGGCGAAGCCGAGCCGCTCGCCGGCGGCACGCAGGAAGGCGGGTGTGCCCCGGCGCTGGCGGCCGAAGTGGAAATCGGAGCCGACGATGACGCCGCGCACGCCCAGTTGCTCGACCAGCATGGTCTCGACGAAGACTTCCGCCTCGTTTTGCGAGAAATCGCGATCGAAGGGCAGGATGATGATGCCATCGAGGCCCATGGCCTCGGCCAGCCGTGCCTTGGCGTCGCCCTGGGTCAGGCGGAACATGAAGGGTGCCGGCGCGAAAACATCGCGCGGATGCGGCTCGAAGGTGAGCATGAGTGCCGGAACCCCGGCGGCCCTGGCGCGCTCCAGCAAGGCATCGATGATGGACTGATGGCCGCGATGCAGGCCGTCGAAATTGCCGATGGCAACATAGGCGCCGCGCAGCGTTTCCGGGACATCGGCAAGAGAGGAAAGGCGGGTGAAAAGGGGCATAGGTGCTACCAGCTGAGGCGCGGCAGGTAGCCGGCCACGTGGGCGCGGCTGGGGGCGAGGAGATCGGCTATGGCCTGCGGGTCGGGCTTGCCGAAAGCGTCGAGTTCGGCGGCATGGATCGAACCGGTGATGAAGAGGATGTCGACGCCGAACTGGGCGGCGCCGGTGGCGTCGGTGCGGACGCTGTCGCCGATGGCCAGGACGCGGGATTTTTCGAGGCTCTTGCCAGCGGCCTTTTCGGCCAGGGCAAAAGCCTGCTCGTAGATGGGCGGATAGGGTTTGCCGGCCATGAGCACCATGCCGCCCATGGCCGAATAGAGGTCGCCCAGGGCGCCACCGCAATAGATGATCTTGTCGCCGTGCTCGACGACGCGATCGGGATTGGCGCAGATCATGGGCAGCTTGCGGCTGAGCCAGAGTTTTGCGCGCTCGCGGTACATTTCGGGCGTGTCGTCATCGGTATCGAGATCGGTGACGACCACGACCTCGGCCTCATCGGCGCCGGTGCGCCGGACGTCGAGACCGTCATAGAGGGCATCGTCTTCGGTGGGCGGGCCGACATGGTGAATGGCCTTGCCGCGGTATTTCTCGATCATGGCGCGGGTGGCATCGCCCGAGGAGACGATGGCGTCATAGGCATCACGCGGGACGCCGAGCCGGTCGAGCATGGCCACGATGGGTCCGGAAGGGCGCGGCGCATTGGTGATGAGCACCGCCCTGCCCCCGGCCTTGCGGAATTCACGCAGCGCTTCGACAGCCTCGGGAAAGGCCGCAACACCATTGTGGATGACGCCCCAGACATCGCTCAGCACTGCATCGTAGCGGCCTGACAGATCAGAGAGGCCAGAAATAGTGGGCAGGGGCGCGGTCATGGCTTGCCTTGTCTGAAGGTGGGATGCGGACCTATGTGGCAGTTTGCCGCCTCGGATCAAGCGAAAAGCGGCCCCGAAGCGCTGCTAACCGCGTCCTGCGCACCGGCTAGACTTCGGCGCGACGCAGTTGCGGGGCGACGGTGCGGGTCGAATCCAGAACCAGGTCGGGGCGGACCGGACCGGGGGCGGCGATGTAGTCGCCCTGGACGAGAACGATATCGGCGTCGAGCAGTTCGACGATCTGGCGCTCATTGGCGATGCCGGTTGCCAGGAGGCTCACTTCGAAACGCGCCAGATAGTTGGCGATATCGGTGATGTGGAAATCCGTGAACGCCTCGGGGGCAGCGATGAAGCGTGCTGCATCGACGCGCATGGACCGGACGCCCATCGCCGCCATGTCGGCAACATCCACACGCAGCGAGGAGATGTTAGCAATCGAGAAGCCCGCGCCCTTGCGAACCATCTGCTCGACGACCGCCCGCTCCTGGGTGGTGAGCGAGAGCCAGTCGCGCTCGGGGACAAGGAAGGTCAGAGCGTTGGCAATGGCCCGGTTGGCATCCAGCGTCACCAGCAATTGTTCGGCCGCGGTCTCGTCGCCAAGCGTCGCCCGGCTGAGGGGAATGTGCAGCATGGCCGGCTGGCCACCGGTGCGCGACCGCCTTGCTATGGCCACCGCCTCGACCAGCGCCGTCCCTTCGATCAGGCGGACAACGTCCTTGCCACCGCGCCGGGGCATGAAATCGGCTGCTTCGGCCAATTCCCCGTCTTCGAGCGTCAGGCGCGGCACCAGATCATAGGCGACGGCGCGGCGCTGCGGGAGGCGCACGACCGGCTGCAGGTGATGCACGAGGCGATTCTCGTCGAGCGCCTGGCGCAGCGTTTCGAGCGGAATGACGGGCTCCGTCTCCGGCACGATGACGGCAGCAGGCGGCGGAGGCGGCGGTGGTGGCGCCGATATCATGCGCGCATCGGAGCGCTCGTACGACGCGCGGGATGAGGCCGATTTGGCCACCTTGTCCTCGACCTCCGCAACCGCTTCGGCAACCTGGCGAATGACCGTACCGAGGACTGAAATATCGGCCTCGACCGTCTCCAGCCGCTGGCCGGCATTGAGATCGGCTATAGCGTTGATGCGCTGGCCGAGGACCGCACCGGCCTGGGCATCGGTGGCCAGGAGGCGCGACAGGTCCTCGATGGCGCGTTCGAGCCGGTTTTCCGCCCGCTGGCGCAGGACGCGCTCCATCATCACCACACAGGCACAGCCAAAGACCACAGCCACCAGAATGGCATTGGCCGGCGTGAAGGTGAGGCCAAAATAGGCCAGCGCCCCCAATCCGGCTGCGGATAGCGCGATCAATGAATAGACAAGAGCCTGCACGGCGGACCTGAACCCCCTGTTTTTTGGCGCGTTATCGTGCGCCAGTGCCAGGATTCGACCGTTTGTACTTAGCACCCTCAAACAAGCGGAAAAAGCGCCGCGGGCGCTCTGTCCCGCCCTATTTGCCGGGTTCGGCCTCGAACAGGTCCCAAGCACGGGAGAAGTAGCGCCGGAACAGAAGGAGCTGGGCAGCACCAAAGACGGCAGCAGATGGACCGGCCTGGCCCTGCGCCAGCCTGGGTCTGTGCGGCAGGAGCACCGGCAATGCATCAAGATGGGCCCGGGTGCGCTCGATGAGCCTGCCCAAAATGGACTGCGGCAGATCACCATTGATCGTGGCAAGGTCAATTTCGATCATGGCCGTCGTGGTGAGGATTGCCTGGGCCAGCGCGTGGCCAGCATCGTCCAGCCAAGGTTCGACCTGGGGCTCAAGCGCCGCCCAATCCCATTTGCGGGCCGAGCCCTGCAGGACGGGGCCGCCAGCTTCCCTGACACTGCGGGCCAGGGCGTGCAGCGACGCCACCAGATGGAGATAGGCTGGTTGGCCGGAGCGGTCATTGACCATGACGGCACCGAGATCTGCGGCATTGCCATAAGGTCCTTCGAGCAGGTGCCCGCCGGTGACAACCCCGCCGCCGACAAACGTACCGACGTAGAAGCTTGCCAATCCCTTAGGCCGCGGGGCCGGATGCACTGTGATCTCGCGCCAGGCGGCGGCGCTGCCATCGTTGACCCACATGGTTGCAAGCCCGGTCTCGCGGCCCAGGCGCTCGCCAATGTGCACGCGCGCCCAAACATCCTTTGTTTCCGCGGGCGCCCCGAGCCGATCCAGCAGCGGCCCGAAATTGCCCGGCGAGGTCACAGCGATGCCGGCCATGCGCTGGCGCTGCGCCGCGCTCAGCGCCGACAATTGGGTTTCAACATCGGCGGTAATGGCGGCAAAGACCGATTGAGGATCGGGATAGCAGTAGCTGCGGCGGGTGACGGCCACCGGTGCGCCGGCAAGGTTCTGCAGGAGAACCTCAAAATGCTGCCAGCCGATCTCGACACCCATGGAATAGGCGCCATTGGGGTTGAGCCGGTAGGGCGTCGCCGGCTGGCCGCGCCGCCCCCTCAGAACCTCGCCGCGGATGATGAGGTCACGTGCTTCCAGGTCCGCCAGGATTCGGGCAGTCGTTTGCGGGCCAAGTCCGGACCGGCGCGCAATATCCGCATTGGACACTCCAGGAATGCCGGCGATCAGCGTGAGGACCGCGCGTTCATTGGTGAGCCGCACCCCCGTCTGGTTGATGCCGCGCACGATAGGCTCGAAAACGTCTTGATCCGATTCAATTCTCATGGCGCAGAGATAAACGTGGTTTAGACGCTGGAAGCAAGAACGGAATATTTACCGTAATCCGCAACACTTCAGTCAACGACAAGAACGGTCCGGTTGCGGACGAAACCAGGGTAAACTGCGCAATGACGATGACGAGCGGTAGCGATAACGCGCTGTGCGGCCGGCTTTTGCTGATCGACGCCGATGTCGCCTGTGCCGGACGGACCGGCGAGACGCTCCGCGAATCCCTGCTCGTGGCCCCGCAAATCACCCATTCGGGTAGCGGCCGTGCGGCCTTGGACCTGCTGCGCAAGACCCGGTTCGATGTCATCATCGCCGATCTCGAAAGCCTCCTGGACCTGGCAGCCAGCATAGAGGACGCGATGCACCGTCTCGTCCGGCTGGCGGAGGGGGCGCTGATTCTTGCAGTCGCCGACAGCGGATCGGTGAGCGCGGCCCTGGGCGCCATGCGGGCCGGGGCCCATGACTATATCGCCAAACCCGTGAGCGGCGCGGCGCTGGCCGGGCGCCTGGCCGAGCTGGCCCAGCGCCACGGCCGCCCGCGCTCATTGGGCGTCGAGGCCGGGCCGGAAGCCCCGGTGGCAGATTTTGCCGGCTTTGTCGGTGCCTCGAGCGCCATGCAGTTCCTTTATGAGCAGATCGGCCGCGTCGCCACATCGACCGCGCCTGTCTTCATCACCGGAGAGAGCGGGACCGGCAAGGATGTCTGCGCCGAGGCGCTGCATGCCAAGGGACCCAGAGCCAACAACCGGTTCGTCGCCATCAACTGTGCGGCCATTCCGCGCGACCTGATGGAAAGCGAACTGTTCGGCGTGGTGCGCGGCGCCTTCACCGGCGCCCATGACGACCGCAAGGGCGCAGCCGAGCTCGCCGATGGCGGCACGCTGTTCCTCGATGAAGTGGGGGAGATGGACCTCTCGCTGCAGTCCAAGCTGCTGAGATTCCTCCAGACCGGCACGATCTCCCGCGTGGGCGAGACGGCGGCCCGCAAGGTCGATGTACGCGTCATCTGCGCGACCAATCGCAACCCCATGCAAATGATCGCAGACCGGCAGTTCCGCGAGGATCTGTTCTACCGCCTGCATGTGCTGCCCATTCACCTGCCGCCGCTGCGGCAGAGACCCAGCGACATCATGGTGCTGACCCGTCATTTCCTTGCCCGCTATGCGCGCGAGGAGCACAAGGAGTTCACCGGCATCCTGCCCGATGCTGCGCAGCGCCTGACAGCCGCCGATTGGCCGGGCAATGTGCGCCAATTGCAGAACCTGGTGCGGCGGCTGGTCGTGATGTTCGACGGCGGGGACATTACTTCGGCCATGGTCGAGGCGGCAGACATCGAATCCAAGGTGTCCGCCCCGGTTGTGGCTGCAGTCGAGGCGCCGCGCGCGGACCGGCGCAGCATCCTGCCGATGTGGCAGCAGGAACAGCGCATCATAGAGGATGCCATTGCCACCTTTGGCGGGAACATCTCGATGGCCGCTGCAGCCCTCGAAATCAGCCCCTCGACCATCTATCGCAAGCGCCAGAGCTGGTCGGAAATGGCGGCCGCCGG
>CAMLKN010000152.1 GCA_946480655.1 uncultured Devosia sp.
TGCCCTGCAGGAACTGCATGTCGTCGATCAGCAGCAGGTCGACCCGGCGCAGCCATTCCTTGAAGCCGAGCGCGCTCTGGCGCTGCACGGCGGTCATGAAATGATACATGAAGTGGTCTGCGGTCAGGTAGACGATGTTCTTGGACGGGTCGGCCTGGCTCACCGCATGGGCAATGCCATTGAGCAGGTGCGACTTGCCCAGGCCCACGGTCGAATGGATGAAGACCGGATTGAAGGTGACGGCATTGTTGATGGCGGCGCTGGCGATCTGCTTGGCGACGCCGAAGGCCATTTCATTGGCACTGCCGGCCACGAAAGTATCGAAGGTCATGCGCGGGTCGATGGCGCTGCCATTGAGCGCATCGCCGCCCTTGATGGCGTCGCGCACCAGGCGCGGGGCAGCCGGAGCGGGCGTGGCGGCGGGGGCGGCGGCAGTCGGCTCGGCCGGGGTCTCCGGCGCGATTTCGGCGACCGGCGCGAGGCGCGGACGGGCCTGGCCGTTCACCCGCATCGTCACCTGCAGGCGGGCCGCCTCGGCAATGTCGTTGCGGAAGGCTTCGACAATGCGATCGGCATAGTTGGACTGAACCCAGGAGCACAGGAAGCGCGTCGGCGCACTCAGGTGCACGAGGTCGTCGACAATCTCTTCAAGCTCGAGACGGGCGAACCAGGACGTAAACACATCCTCGCCGACGGCGGCCTTCAAGCGGGCACGCACCCGCGCCCAGAGGTCACGGTAGTCGTTGGAGGAAATGTCGGTGCTGATCATGACAGGAGTGCCGCCTTGGGTGGAAGTGGTGGGGGAGGGGGAATTGGCATTGGCCCAATCATCCCGTCCCGCGGTCGCCTGTCGCATCATCGTGTCTAGCCCCATGTGTTTCTGCCTTGGCCGGCCCGCAATGCCGTCAAGACCCCTGATCTGTTTGTGTGTCCTTCCGGCCCCTGGAGGACCGGTTCTGACGGACACGGCTTCGCCCCTGCACCCGCTCAAGCAGGCGCACTTTCCTGTCCGGCGACCTTACCGGCCGCCGCTTCCCTCATGACCTTTCACTTGAACCCGGCCTGCCCCGGCCGATGTCGAATGAACGCTGCCAACTCAAATTGACTGGTTGCCCGAGAGCAACCGAACCCAAAAAACTTGGCTGAAATTTCCGGCCCGCAGGACCGGAACTGCCCCAAACCCGACACCCGTCAAGAGTGTCGACCGTTGGTTCTGGAGGGTCGTTCCACCCCTCTTTTTCCCCGCCGGCCAATGTACATTAGAGGCACGAAATTGGACCCGCAACACGTGAATCGCTGAAAAAGGGACTTGACTCGCAAACAGGTTTTTCGGGGTTCCCCACTGCTAAAATACACCCCCCGACAAGAGCCTGTGACTCAAGGCAGATTCCAACACTTAGCGGCCGGGACGCGCTAAGAAATATATTCCTAACGCTGTGCAAGGCCTGGGTTGGTAGGGCGGCCCAGGCTCGGGTCAGGTGCCACTAACGCATTGACGAGGAACGGGAAAAAAGCAGCTTCACCCTTCGTTCCGGTCTGCCGGAAACTGTCACCCAATAGTCATGTGACAGAACAATGGCGAAAAAGCTTCCCCAACTGCCATACAACAAAAAGGGCTCCTCGCGGAGCCCAGAATGTAGCAGTTCGGCAGCTTCCGGAAAAGTGCCGCGAGCCGTCCGGATCAGACGGCCAGGGCCTTCACGCGGCTGTTGAGGCGCGAGACCTTGCGCGATGCCAGATTGGCATGGACGATGCCCTTGCCGGCAGCGCGGTGGATCTCGGGCTCGGCAGCCTTGAGGGCGGCGAAGGCGGCAGCGTGATCACCGGCGGTGATCGCTTCCTCGACCTTGCGAATGAACGTGCGCACGCGGCTACGGCGCGACTTGTTGATCGCGGTGCGGGCAGCAATCTTGCGGGTCGCCTTCTTGGCTGACGGCGTATTGGCCATTTCGGTCCTCTTGGGTCGTCCAACCGGCAGAACCGCACCGCTTTTGGCGCCGCAACCTGCCGGGATGAAATGAAAGCGGCGGCACGCTGCCGCCAAGTCGGGGGGTCTATAGGGGATAGAGTGGGGGTCGTCAACTGGATTCGGGGCCGGGTCGCCCTGTCGAAGCTCTATTCCCTCCATTCCCACGGTGCCGTCCTCGGGCTTGACCCGAGGACCAATCACCACGCCAGCAAATGCCCGAGTTGGCCCTCGGGTCAAGCCCGAGGGCGGCTCGGCGATTACAGGCGCTTCAAGGCGCCTTCTGGCACACCGGGCAATAGAACGTGGACCGCCCCGATTGCACGATCCGTTGCACCACGCCCTTGCAGAGCGGGGTCGGGCAGGGATCACCTTCCCGGTCATAGACGGCAAAATTGTGCTGGAAATAGCCCGCCCCTTCGACGCTCCTGAAATCCCGGATGGTCGAGCCCCCCACCTCGATGGCGGCGGTCAGCACTTCGCGGACGGCAAAGGCGAGGTCTTCCAGCGCCTTTTTCGGCTTTCCGGCCTTGGTCACCAGCGTCCGCGCCTCGATCGTGGGCAGGATGTGGGCCCGGTGCAGGGCCTCGGCCACATAGATATTGCCCAGGCCCGCCACCACACGCTGGTCGAGCAGCGCGGCCTTGATCGGCGCCTTCTTGCCGGCAAAAGCCTCCGCCATCTGCCGGGCCGAAAATTCGTTCCCCAGCGGCTCGGGGCCCAATCCTTGGAGATAGGGGCTCTGCGCGACATCGTCGTAAAGGTCGATGAAGCCGAAGCGGCGCGGGTCGGCATAGATGAGGTGGCTGTCGCCATGTTTGGGATGGCTGAGCGACCAGACCATGTGGTCGTGCTTGGGCTCGGTCCCCGGCTCATAGTAACGCGGCGGCTTGTCGATCCCGTGCTCGGCAAAGCGCCAGGAGCCGGTCATGCCCAGATGGCTGAGCAGGGTCTTGCCGTCCGACAGGGTGACCAGGAGGTATTTGGCGCGGCGCCCCACATGGGTGACCTCCTGGCCCTCCAATGCGGCCTTGAGACCCGCCGGGAAGGGAAAGCGCAGATCCTTGCGGTTGAGCCTGACGCTCCTGATGGTGGCGCCCTCAAGCCAGGGCGCCAGGCCGCGCCGCACGGTCTCCACCTCGGGCAGTTCCGGCATGGCAAATCTCCTTCACCCTGTGCGGCTTTGTGCCATGGGCATTTTTCGACGCCTTATATATGGTGCGCCAGAAATTTGACGACGCCTAAAGAAGGCCAGCCATGACCCAGTCGAGCGAGACCACCCATTTCGGCGAGCGCATCGTCGCCCTCGAGGACAAGCAGGGTCTGGTCAACAAGGTGTTCCACGACGTGGCGGACCGCTACGACCTGATGAACGACCTGATGAGCGCAGGTGTTCACCGGCTCTGGAAGGACGCCATGGTCAGCGAACTGGCGCCGCCCAAGGCCGGTACCAGGCCCTACAAGGTGCTCGACATGGCGGGCGGCACCGGCGATATCGGCGAGCGCATCGTCAATGCCTCGCTTGGCTATGCCGAGGTCGTCGTCTCCGACATCAATGCGGACATGCTGCGCGTCGGGGCCGAGCGCGCCAGGAGCTGGCGCTATCCGGGCCAGGTGCAGTTCCTCGAGGCCAATGCCGAGGACCTGCCCTTCGAGGCCAATAGCTTTGACGCCTATACAATCGCCTTCGGCATCCGCAACGTGCCGCGCGTGCAGAAGGCGCTGGACGAGGCCCATCGGGTCTTGAAGCGCGGCGGCCGCATTCTCGTCCTCGAATTTTCCCAGGTCGATGTTCCCGGCTTCGACGCGCTCTACCGGGCCTATTCCGACACGGTGATCCCGCCCATGGGCAAGCTCGTCACCGGCGACGCCCAGCCCTACCAGTATTTCATCGAATCCATCCGCAAGTTCCCCAAGCCGGCCGAGTTCGATGGCATGCTGGCCCAGGCCGGCTTCAAGCGGGTCAAGCACACCAGCATGACCGGCAATATCGCCACCCTGTTCTCGGGGTGGAAGATTTGATGCAGCGGCAGACTCGATGCGACACCTCCCCCTTGACGGGGGAGGTAGCGGCGCTAGGGCCGAAGGGCCGTAGCAGAGCTAGGTGGGGGTGCTTCGCGCACACCACCCAACGCGCATCGCCCCCCTCCCCAACCCTCCCCGCAAGGGGGAGGGTGCCGCATCGTGCCCATGACTGTTCCGGAGCCCTGTTCCAATGAGTCTCGGCTCCACACTTCGCCTCTTCCATGCCGGCTGGGTCCTGGCGCGCGAAGGCGCCTTCTCTGTCCTGCCGGCAGAATCGCTGCCGCCGATGATGAAGGTCGGCATCTCCATGGCGCGGCTGGTCGAACGGCGCGCCGTGCGCCGCACCGGCCGCATCGAGCGGCTCAATGCGGCCCTGCACAAGCTGGGCCCGTCTTACGTGAAATTCGGCCAGACCCTCGCCACCCGCCCCGACATTGTGGGGGTACAGGCCGCGGCCGATCTTTCGGGCCTGCAGGATCGCATGCCGCCTTTCGACCCCAGGCTGGTGCCGGGCATCCTCGACGCGGCGCTCGGCACCAAGGCGGCCCAGCTGACCGAAATCAGCGAGCCCGTGGCCGCGGCCTCCATCGCCCAGGTCCACAAGGCCAAACTCCGGGTGCCGGGCGAGGTCCCGAAAACCGTGGCCATCAAGATGCTGCGCCCCGGCGTCGCCGAGCGCTTCCATGCCGATACCGACAGTCTCTATGCCGGCGCCCGTCTTGCCGAGACCTTTTCGCCTGCCAGCCGGCGCCTCAAGCCCACCGAAGTCGTGCGCACGCTCGACCATTCCATGCGGCTCGAGCTCGACCTGCGGCTCGAAGCGGCCGCCATTTCGGAAATGGCCGAGAACATCAAGAACGACGAAGGCTTTGTCATCCCGGAGGTCCATTGGGATCATGTGGCGCAGAATGTGCTGACCACGAGCTGGATGCAGGGCATTCCCATCCGCGACCATGCCGCCCTCGACAAGGCCGGCATCGACCGCAAGGCCCTCGCCGCCAAGCTGCTGCAGAGCTTCTTGCGCCATGCCATTCGCGACGGTTATTTCCACGCCGACATGCATCCGGGCAATCTCTTCGCAGATCCCAGGACCGGCGATGTCATTGCGGTCGATTTCGGCATCATGGGCCGGATCGGCAAGACGGAGCGGCGGTTCCTCGCCGACATCCTCTATGGCTTCATCACCCGCAACTATCGCCTCGTGGCGCAGCGCCATTTCGATATCGGCTATGTGCCCGCCCATCAGTCGGTCGATGACTTTACCCTGGCCATCCGCTCGATCGGCGAGCCGCTGCATGGGCGCACCGCCGCCGATATTTCCATGGCCCGTGTCCTCGGGCAGCTCTTCACCATCACCGATCTCTTCGACATGCAGACGCGGCCCGAACTGGTGCTGCTGCAAAAGTCCATGGTGCTGGTGGAGGGCGTGGCGCGCAACCTCGATCCCCACCTCGATATCTGGGCCATATCCGAGCCGGTGGTCAGCGAGTGGCTGCGGCGCGAGGAGGGCCCGGTTGGGCGGATCGAGGACCTCGTGGGGCATGTCACCCGGCTGGGCGAGGCGGCGGGGCGTGTCCCGACCCTTCTGGCACAGGCCGAACTGGTGATGGCCGAGCACCGGGCCATGATGCGGCGACCTCCTGACAGGTTGATGCGCGGCATGCTGCTGGCCGTGCTTGCCGCCGCCCTGGCCTTCATCCTGGCTGCATTGTGGCGGGTCATTTGGGGCGGTTGACCGGCTTGTCGGACCGAGGTGTCCCCA
>CAMLKN010000153.1 GCA_946480655.1 uncultured Devosia sp.
GTCAGCTTCCGCGACGACGTCTACAAGTTCGATGAAGAGGGCAAGGTCAGCTTCACCTGACACTAGGCTCCCACCCGCCATCGTCGGGTCCCTCGCAAGGGCGGGGGGCCCGTTTTCATTTGTGCCGACTCCATTATGATCGGGAGCGGAGGTGACCGGCATGAGCGACGGCGACGTTCTGTTCGAATTCGTCCAGATGGGCCAGCAGATGCGTGTGGCCGCGATTGACGAGGCGACGGGCACCGAAGTCGTGGTCATTACACCTCTTAATGCCACCAAGTTGCAGATGCAGCGCCTTGCCATGGCCAAGCTTAAGAGAAAACTGGAGCAGTCCGGTCGGACGCCAGGCACGGGACCGGGTAAATACGCCTGAGGCCCCCAACGTTTCTGCTTCCCCCCGGCGCCTTTCTGGGTCATAACAGCACCCGTTCGCGCGACTGGCGAGAAAAGATGGGGAACCATCGGGGAACGCGAACTGTGATCTGCCGCTCGCCTGGGCACCCATCCGCAACCAGGGGAGCCCCATGCGCAGACTTGCCAATTCACCCCTCCACTCTCGGCCTTGGAATCGCGGCTTGCGCCGTGATAAAGCCACCGCCACGCCCGCCTGTTTGACCCTTTTCGAGGTAACCGTCCGATGAGCGCTGCCACCTCACTTCCGCTCTTTCCGAAGTTCTTCACCAATTCGGTTGCCGACACCGATCCGGAACTGGCCAGGGCCATTCAGGACGAGCTGGGCCGCCAGCAGCATGAAATCGAGCTGATTGCCTCGGAGAACATCGTTTCGCGTGCCGTTCTCGAGGCACAGGGCTCGGTGCTGACCAACAAGTATGCCGAGGGCTACCCTGGCAAGCGCTACTATGGCGGCTGTCAGTATGTCGACGTGGCCGAGAGCCTCGCTATCGAGCGCGCAAAGCAGCTCTTTGACTGTGCTTTTGCCAACGTGCAGCCCAATTCCGGCTCGCAGGCCAATCAGGGCGTCTACCAGGCGCTGATCCAGCCCGGCGACACCATCCTCGGCATGTCGCTGGACGCCGGTGGCCACCTGACCCACGGCGCCAAGCCGAACCAGTCCGGCAAGTGGTTCAACGCCATCCAGTACGGCCTGCGCAAGCAGGACGGTCGCGTCGACATGGACCAGGTCCGTCAGCTTGCCCGCGAACACAAGCCCAAGATGATCGTGGCCGGTTTCTCAGCCTATTCGCGCATCATGGACTGGGCCGAGTTCCGCGCCATCGCCGATGAAGTCGGCGCCATTCTCTTTGTCGATATGGCGCACGTGGCCGGACTCGTCGCCGGCGGACAGTATCCCAGCCCGTTCCCGCATGCTCATGTGGCCACCACGACCACCCACAAGACGCTGCGCGGCCCGCGCGGTGGCCTGATCCTCACCAACGATGAAGACATCGCGAAGAAGATCAACTCAGCTATCTTCCCGGGCATCCAGGGCGGGCCGCTGATGCATGTCATCGCCGCCAAGGCTGTTGCCTTCAAGGAGGCGCTCCAGCCCGAATTCAAGCTCTACGCAAAGCAGGTCGTCGCCAATGCCAAGGTTCTGGCGGACACGCTGGTCAAGGGGGGCGTCGATATCGTCTCTGGCGGCACTGACAACCACCTGATGCTCGTTGATCTGCGTCCGAAGGGCCTGACCGGCAAGGCGACGGAGACGGCTCTGGGCCGGGCGCATATCACCTGCAACAAGAATGCCGTGCCCTTCGATCCGGAAAAGCCGGCCATCACCTCGGGTGTTCGTCTCGGCACCCCGGCGGCGACCTCGCGCGGCTTCGGCGAGGCCGAGTTCCAGACGGTGGGCGAACTGATCATCGAAGTGCTCGACGGCCTCAAGACCAATGGCGACGACAACAATGGTGCCGTCGAGGCCGATGTCCGCGCCAAGGTAAAGGCCCTGACGGATCGCTTCCCGATCTACAGCTAAGGTAAGAGAACGCCCGCCATGCGCTGCCCCTATTGTGGCAATGACGATACCCAGGTGAAGGATAGCCGCCCGACCGAAGATTCGGGCGCCATCCGCCGCCGTCGCGTCTGCAATGCCTGTGGCGGGCGCTTCACCACCTTCGAGCGCGTGCAACTCCGCGACCTCACGGTCGTGAAGAAAACCGGCCGCAAGGTGCCGTTCGACCGCGAAAAGCTGGCCCGCTCCGTCAATACCGCGCTTCGCAAGCGCTCAGTTGAGCCTGAGCGGGTCGAGCGGATGATTTCCGGTATTGTCCGCCAACTCGAAAGCCTGGGCGAAGTGGAAGTCACGTCCGACCAGATCGGCGAATATGTCATGGAAGGCCTCAAGGGCCTCGACGACGTCGCCTTCGTTCGATTTGCCAGCGTCTACAAGAATTTTTCGGCTGCCGACGACTTCCGCTCCTTCCTGAGCGAACTCGCCGAAGACAAGGCCGTACTGAACGACGAAGACGACTGACGCGCGGCCTTTGGGTCGCAAGTATTCGTTCATCCCGCCGCAAGGCCCTGCTGCCTGTTGTGCAGGAGTTGCGCTATGATCTTCTTGCGCTAGCTCGATGCGCATCAAGTGGAGGAAGGATCATGGACTCCTATGGTGTGCGGTTTCCGCTGCCGCCGGATGCGGGCAGGGGACAACATTTCCTTATCGTGGAGGGGCGGAGTTACCCCGACATTGCCGACGAGATGAAGCGGGGCGCAAGCGCCGTGCTCGAGAAGGCCGGTGCGACATTCGAGGTCATCCAGGTCCCGAGCGCCATGGAAGTTCCTGTCGCTCTCGCGATGGCCATTGAAACGGATCGCTTCGACGGCTATGTGGCGCTGGGCTGCGTGATCCGCGGGCAGACCAACCACTATGTCGGGGTTGCCAATGAAAGCATCCGGGCGCTGGCCGAATTGGCCGTCGTCGACGCTTTGCCTCTTGGCATTGGCATCCTGACGGTGGAAAACGAGGCGCAGGCCTGGATACGGGCCCATGTGAATGACCAGGACCGGGGTGGGGACGCGGCGCGCGCCGCTCTCGCCCTGTCCGACGTGAAAGCGAAACTGAACAGCTAGATGACTGACCACCCCAAACGCGATCCCGGCGCATCGCGCGCTGCCAATCAGCGCGGCGCTGCCCGCCTTGCCGCCGTGCAGGCCCTTTACCAGATGGATATTGGCCGGGCGACGCTGGAAGACACGCTGGCGCAGTTCGGCGCGTTCCACCTGGGCCGCGAAATCGAGGGTGACCAATATCTGCCCGCCGATGCGGACTTCTTCCGTCAGATCGTCAGTGGTGTGACCAAGCACCAGCTCGAAATCGATCCCTCCGTGGACCGGGCTCTTTCTGAAGGCTGGCCGATCGAGCGAGTGGATGCCACCTTGCGCGCCATCCTCCGCGCCGCAGCCTTCGAACTGCTGCGCCGCAAGGACATTCCGCCTCGTGTCGTCATCTCCGAATACGTCGACATAGCGCGCGCGTTCTACGAGGACGACGCGTCGGGGCTGGTAAATGCGGCCCTCGATTCCATCGCTCGGGCCGCCGGCTCAGACCTGAGTTGAATTGGCATTGACTGGGCAAGGGGCGGGGCGCACTTTCCGGCCTCCCGCCAAGGACTCGCCCCAATGCCCGATAGCCGCAGCCAATCCATCCGCAATATCGGCCTGCTTTCTGCTGTCCAGGCGCTGGGCGGATCGAGCTCATCGATCATCATGTCGGTGGCCGCCCTGGCAGCGGTGAATTTCGCCCCCGATCGCTCCGCGGCGACGCTCCCGGTCACGGCAATGATCGTCGGGCTGGCGCTGACGACCTCGACGGCCACGATGATCATCTACCGTCTCGGGCGAACCCGCGGGCTGATGCTGGGCGCGGCCATCGGCATACCCGCGTCCGTCATTGCCACCTTGGCGGTGATTTTCGGACAATTCTATCTGTTCGCGGCCGGCCTCTTCCTGGTGGGGGCTTCGGGCGCCTTCATGCAGCAGGTGCGCTTCGCAGCGGCCGACAGTGTTGGTCCGGAGTTCAAGAGCCAGGCAATTTCGTGGGTCATGTTCGGTGGCGTGGCAGCGGGGTTTTTCGGCCCCCAGCTGAGTGCCCTCACCAGGACCTGGATACCCGGCGCCGAATATTCGGCCAGCTTCATGGTCATCGCCGTCCTCTCGATCCTTTCCGTGCTCGTCCTGTCCGGCACGCGACTCGCTCCGGTTGTGGCGCCCGGCGGTGCAACGGGCACGGGACGCCCGCTCTCCGAACTGCTGCGTCTGCCGGAGATTGTCCTGCCCATGCTGGGGGCGTCGCTGAGCTATGCGCTGATGACCCTCATCATGGTGGCTGCGCCGCTGGCCATGGTTCACCTTTGCGGTCACTCGCCCAATGAGGCCGCCGGCGCCATTCAGTGGCATGTCGTGGCCATGTTTGCGCCCAGCTTCGTCACCGGCGCCATCATCAAGCGGATCGGTGCGAGCCTGGTTACGGCTATCGGTCTCCTGCTGATCATTGCCTGCGCCGCCATCGCGTTGAACGGTATTAGCGTTGCGCATTTCACGGCGACGCTCGTCCTGCTCGGCATCGGCTGGAATTTCGGCTTCATTGGCTCGACAGCCATGCTCGCCGGCAGCTACCGGCCTCAGGAAGCGGGCAGGGTGCAGGCGGTCAACGAGCAGGTTGTTTTTGGGGCCAGCGCCATTGCGTCGCTGAGCTCGGGCGTGCTGCTGCAATGGCTGGGTTGGGAGGCCATCAACCTCCTGGCCATTCCGGTCGCGGCCCTCACGATTCTCCTGCTCGGCCTCGGCACCTTTCGGCAGACACGCGCCAGCTAACAAAAAAGCCCCGGGCGACCGGGGCTCTTCGTAATCTAGCGTATCGACTTTAGAACGACGAAAGGATCGCGTCGATGAATGTCGCGTCCTCGCCGAAGGAAGGTGTGCGGCGCGTCTCGATGTTGACCGCCTTGCCATCCTGCAGGGCATAGATGGCCCGCTCTATGACTTTCTTGTTGCGGTCGAAATAGATGGCGAGAACCGTGCGCTCCTCAATCATGGTCATGCCGA
This sequence comes from uncultured Devosia sp., assembly GCA_946480655.1. Next base: position 5,005 of record CAMLKN010000153.1, read on the forward strand.
AAGCGGTCTGGTTGACCTTGGTCTCGACATAGTACCAGGCAGTGCGGTCGCCGAACGTATTGGTGGATTGCGGAGAACCGAGCACCAGGCGAACCAGTTGCTCAGACTGGCCAGGGCGGATCTGCTGGAGCGCGGAATCAGGAATTTCGTAGCCCTGCGTGCGCTTGGAGACCAAGGCTGTGCTGCTGGTGCAACCGGCAAGTGCAACGGCGAGAATGGCCGCGGCAACGGAGGCTTTAGCAAGGCGCAGAGGCATGAATTTGACTTTCCCGATGGCTCTCGACTATAGGCGTGACACTTGGGCGCGTGCCCACGGGCCGCCGGACTGTGTAGCTGTCAACTTGGCTGTCTGGCAAGCTGGCAATGGCCCGGCACCCCGATACGCCCGTGTTTGACCGATACCGACGCCGAGCGCAATCCCATGATCTTGTCCTTGTTTCGCAAGAAGACTGCCACAGAGCCAGTTTACGCCGTGTATAATTCCATTGTGGCGCAATCCCGGCAGCCGGTTTTCTATGCCGAGATGGGTGTGCCCGACACGGTGACAGGGCGGTTCGACATGATCAGCCTGCACATGGCCCTGCTGTTCCGCCGCCTCCGGCATGGTCCACAGTCGGCCAAGGATTTCAGTCAGGCCGTTTTTGACCTCTTCTTCAAGGATATGGACCGCTCGCTCCGCGAAATGGGTGTCAGCGACCTGGGCGTGCCCAAGAAGATCCAGAAGATGGGCAACCT
>CAMLKN010000154.1 GCA_946480655.1 uncultured Devosia sp.
GCCACCGCCGCCGACGCCATCTCGGCCGCGACGCGCCAGGTTGCCGAAACGCTCGACCTGGCTGCCATCGTCACCTATACCGCCTCAGGCTCGACCGGTATCCGCGCCGCCCGCGAACGGCCGAGCAAGCCGATCATCGCCCTTTCGCCCAATCTGCGGACCATCCGCCGCCTGTCGGTGGTCTGGGGAATCCACTGCGTACAGACCGAGGATGCGGTGAACCTCGAGGACATGGTCGATCGCGCCTGCGTCATCGCCTATCAGGAAGGCTTTGCCCGCCCCGGCGACCGCATTGCCATCACGGCCGGCGTGCCGCTGGGTACGCCTGGCGCCACCAACATGCTGCGCATCGCCTTCGTCCGCCAGGACGGGGCCGGCTCGAGCTGAGGTGTTACCTCCTTGCACCATTGAGGAAGGCCCCGATCGCATCGGGGCCTTCTTTCTTTGAACGCGCTTGCAGCCTCGCCGCGCAAGGATCAGGATCGCGATCGGGGAACAGGGAGTGACGCCGATGCAGGACGCAGCGATCGAAAACCACCGGGCGGACAACCGCACCGCCCTCATGGGCCGCCGGGCCTTCATGCTTGGATCCGCGGCAGGCCTGGGCGCGCTGGCCCTTTCCGGCTGCACCACGATCAAGGCCCTGACCATGGCCGAGGCGGAACAGGTCTATGGGCCGCTCCCCGACGAGCGCTTCCCCATCGAGGCAGTCAACCTCAACAAGGTCGACCCCAAATACTGGCGTCGCACCGTGCGCTATGACAGCGCCGAGGCGCCCGGCACCATCATCGTCGATCCACGCAATCACTATGTCTATCGCATCGAGGGCGACAATGTCGCCACGCGCTATGGCGTCAGCGTCGGCCGCGCCGGCTTCCTCTGGAGCGGAGACGCCTATATCGGCCGCAAGGCCGAGTGGCCGGTCTGGACCCCGCCCAGGGAAATGATCGAGCGGCAACCCGAAGTCGCCCAATATGCCGGCGGCATGGCGCCCGGCCTCGACAATCCGCTGGGCGCCCGCACGCTCTATCTCTATCAGGATGGCGTCTATACGCTCTACACCCTCTATAGCACCCGCCAGCCCGAAACCATCGGCAACGGCATTTCCTCGGGATGCATCGGCCTGCTCACGCAGGACATGATGCATCTTTACGAGCGCACTCCGGTCAACACCAAGGTGATCGTGCTCAAGGCCTGACCAAAACGTCCACGGCGCCATCCCGGCACGCCGATCACGGGGCCCCGAACCATCGGGGCCTTTTTCCCGCAAAGCCCGGCCATGACCCCCAACCCACCTGCTCCGGAACTTCGCGCCACGGCCATCGGTCTTGTGGCGGTCCTGCTCTGGGCCTCCGTCGTGGGCATGATCAAGTCGGTGTCATTGAGCTTTGGCGCGACCGGCGGGGCCGCGCTGCTCTATACAATTGCCAGCCTTTTCCTTTTGATTTCACCCGGCCTGGGGCCGCTCGCCCAGTTTCCGCGCCGCTATCTGATCGTCGGCGGCCTGCTCTTCGTGAGCTACGAACTCTGTCTTGCGCTCTCGATCGGCTTTTCCACCAGTGCCCGGCAGGCCATCGAAGTGGGCATGGTCAACTATCTCTGGCCCAGTTTCACCCTGGTGGGCACCATCCTCTTCAATGGCCGAAAGGCGCGCCCCTGGCTGGCCGTCGGCCTGCTCATGGCCATGCTGGGCATTGCCTGGGTGCTGGGCGGCGACCAGGGTCTTTCCCTATCCGGCATGCTGGCCAATATGCGGCTCAATCCCCTGAGCTATGGCCTGGCCTTGGCCGGCGCCCTCATCTGGGCGGCCTATTGCGTGGTGACACCAAAAATGGCCGCAGGGCGCAATGGCGTGACCCTCTTTTTCATGCTCACCGCCACCGCGCTCTGGGTCAAGCTCGCCTTTACCCGCGACATCACCTGGGCCGTCGGACCTGTGGACGTCCTTGTGCTGATACTGGCTTCGGCCGCCATGGGCTTTGGCTATGCGGCCTGGAATGTGGGCATCCTGCGGGGCAATGCCACGCTCCTCGCCACGGCGTCCTATTTCACGCCCGTCCTGTCGGCCGCCTTTGCCGCCCTCGTGCTGCAATCGGCCCTGCCCCTGTCCTTCTGGCAGGGCACCGGCATGGTTTCGGCTGGCTCGCTGATCTGCTGGCTGGCCACACGCGCGCCGCCGACCCCTCAAAGACCCTCCGCATAGGCCTTGAGCACCTCGAGATCGGTTCGCAGCCATTCGCACTCGGAGGCGAATTGCGCATCGCTTTCCCCCGGCCGCTGCAGAATGGTGCAGCAGATCTCGCTCCCCTCCTCATTGGGGAAGAGCCGGATCCGGTAGTGTCGCGGCGCCTGGTCCGTCCAGCGCAATTCAAGATCGAGAATGCCGAAACCATTGGGCGGCGTGAAGGCGATCAGGACCGGCACGCCCTCATGGCTCGTGCGCCATTCATGCTCCGCCACTTGCTCCAGGGGCTGGGCGATGACCCCCTGGGTCCACAGATTGATGTTCCGCGGCTCGGATAGGAAAGCGTAGAGCTCCGCCCATGGCCGATTGATGGCCAGGCTGATGGTCCGGCTGTGCTGCATGCTTCAACTGGGATTTGCTCCGCCCGCCCTTCTGGCAGCCGGCGCGCTGACGCTATGCCGGCTTCGACCGGCAGGCGCACACATAGCAGCCGTGACGCAGACCGCAAGTAATTGACGCCACAGAGAAATCCGGCTGGTTAACGTGCCTCGGACACGGTCATGCAGCCACTTTTTTGGGCATCGGCGTCCGGGCAAGACAAAGGGCCCACGCCGTCCGGCATGGGCCCTTTGTCACATTGGTCCTGGTGAAGGCTTAGCCCTGGCGGGCCTTGAAGCGCTTGTCCACCTTGTTGATGATGTAAACGCGGCCGCGACGGCGGACGAGCTTGTTCGCGCGGTGGCGAGTCATCAACGCCTTCAGCGAGTTGCGGATCTTCATCTCTCTAATCCTTGGTCAAACAAAATGGGCGCCCAGGCGCCCGAAAACTGGCCTCTTCATAAGGAAACTGACCCAGCCTGTCAACGCGCAATCACACCAGTTTTCCCCATTCAAGCAGCGTTAACGCGCGGGTGATCGGCAGGCCCTAAGCTGGGTCGGATCAGCGTCAGAATTGCAGTCCATGTCCAGCGAAACCCACAACAAACCCGGAGCCCTCGTCATCGACGCGCAGGCCAATATGGCGACGCTGGTGGCCGACATGCTGCGCACGCTGGGGCGCCGCGACATTCGCGAGGCCTATGATGGCGCGACGGCCCAGTTCGAGCTCCGCCGCCGGCCCTTCGAGATCATCATCCTGGACGATGGCATAGCCGGTCCTGACGCCGTGGACCTGGTGCGGCGCCTGCGCGCCGACCCGACCTCTCCCAACCGGCTGACCCCGGTGATCATGATGGCCGCCGCGCCCGACGCTGCCCGCATCGCCGCCGCCCGCGACGCCGGCGTCACCGAATTCCTGCGCAAGCCCTTCGCTGCGGCCCATCTCAAGTCCCGGTTGGACAGCATCGCCGGTAATCCGCGGCCCTTCATCGAGGCCGGGACTTATTCCGGCCCCGACCGGCGCCGCAAGGTCCAGGACATCGGCTCGGCCGACCGCCGCGGCATGAGTGACGGCAAGGACTGATCCGTCCGTAAGCCTCCTGGAAAACAGAAAGTCCCCGACCAGTGGCCGGGGACTTTGTCTTGGGAGAGGTGTCGCGGCTCAGGCGGCCGCTTCAGCGGCCTCGCGACGAAGCCGCCGGCGCAGCTCGCGGCGCTTCATTTCTTCCTTGGGATCGGGCACCGGCACGGAAGCGATGAGCTTCTTGGTATAGTCGTGACGAGGCTCCATCACCACCTGCTCGCTGTCGCCGATCTCAACCACTTCGCCGAAATAGAGAACCATGATGCGCTGCGCGATATGGCGGACCACGGCGATGTCATGCGCGATGAACAGCAGCGAAACGCCGAACTCCTTCTGCAGGTCCATGAGCAGGTTGATCACCTGCGCCTGCACCGACACGTCCAGCGCCGACACCGCCTCGTCGCAGACGATGAGCTTGGGCCGCGTGATCAGCGCCCGGGCAATGCCGATACGCTGGCACTGGCCGCCTGAGAATTCGTGCGGATACTTGTTGATCATGGTGGGCGACAGGCCCACCTTTTCCATCATCTCGATGACGCGCGCCATGCGCTCGGTCTTCTTGATCTCCGGATAATGGATCAGCAGCGGCTCGGCGATGATGGCGCCAGCCGTCATGCGCGGATTAAGCGAGGCCAGGGGGTCCTGGAAGATCATCTGCACGTCCTTGCGCAGATCGGTGAGCTCGCCCGAACTCATCTTGAGGATATCCTTGCCCATCCACAGCGACTCGCCGGAAGTGGCATGGATCAGCCGAATGACGGCGCGCGACAGGGTCGACTTGCCACAGCCGCTCTCGCCCACGATGCCCAGCGTCTCGCCCTGCTTGAGGCTGAAGGAAACGTCCTTGACCGCATGCAGCACCTTGGTGCCGCCAAACAGCCCTCCTGCCGGAATCTGGAAATCGACTGAAAGGTTGCGAACCTCGAGAATGGTCTGCTTCTCGCTCATGCTTCGCCCCTTTCACGCATGAATTCGTAGGACACCGTGGAAAGCCGCTCGACCTTCTTGTCGAGCCGCGGCACCGCCGCCAGGAGACCCTGCGTATAGGGGTGCTCGGGACCGGCGAAGAGGTCCTCGGTCTTGCGATATTCCATCACCCGCCCGTCATACATGACCAGCGTGTCCTCGCAGGTCCCGGCCACGATCCCCAGGTCATGGGTGATCAGGATGATCGAGGTGCCGAAATCTTCCTGCAGGTCGACCAGGAGGTCGATGATGCCGGCCTGCACGGTCACGTCGAGGGCCGTGGTCGGCTCGTCGGCGATCAGCAGTTCCGGATTGCACAAGAGCGCCATGGCGATCATCACGCGCTGCCGCATCCCGCCCGAGAATTCGTGCGGATACATGTGCACGCGGTTCCTGGCGTCCGGGATGCGCACGGCGTCGAGAAAGCGCACGCTTTCCGCGAGCGCCGCGCTGTGGCTCATGCCCTTGTGCAATTCGAGCACTTCCGTCATCTGCCGCGAAATGCGCAGATAGGGATTGAGCGATGTCATCGGGTCCTGGAAGATGATCCCGATGCGCCGCGCGCGCAGCTTGTTGATCTCCCGGAGCGGCAGGTTGAGGATCTCCTTGCCGTCGAACATGACCGAACCCGAGGCCCGGCCGTTCTTGGGCAGCAATCCCAGGATGGCGAAGGCGCCCTGGGTCTTGCCCGAGCCGCTTTCGCCCACGATGGCCAGGGTCTTGCCCTTTTCCAGCGTGTAGCTGAGGTCTTTGACGGCGTGGATGACCCCGTCATTGGTGTCGAATTCGACCTTGAGATTCTTGACTTCCAGCAATGCCATTTTGGTCTTCCTATCGGTCCTTGGGGTCGAGCGCGTCACGCAGGCCGTCGCCGATATAGGTGAGGCAGAGCAGCAGGGTGACCAGCACCACGGCAGGCCCGATCAGCATCCAGGGCAGCGTTTCCGCCACCGGGGCACCGAAGGAGATCAGCGTGCCGAGCGAGGTCTGCGGCTCCTGCACACCCAGGCCAAGATAGGAGAGGAAGCTCTCCGTAAGGATGATTTCCGGAATGGTGAGCGTTGCGTAGATCACCACCGGCCCGGTGAGGTTGGGCACGATGTGGCGGAAGATGATGG
>CAMLKN010000155.1 GCA_946480655.1 uncultured Devosia sp.
AACATGAGCGGCTGGATCCTCGAAATCGGCTCCAACATCTTCCGCCAGGTCGGCACGACCAGGGACTCGATGGACACCATCGCCCAGCCCCTGACCATGCTCGACGCGCCGGACGCCAAGCCGCTCGAGGTCAAGGCGGGTGGGATCGACTACGACAAGGTCCACTTCAACTACTGGCGCGGCAAGGAGGGCTCGGTCATCGACGGCTTCAGCCTCTCGGTCGCGCCGGGCGAGAAGATCGGCCTCGTCGGACGTTCGGGCTCGGGCAAGTCGACGCTGGTCAACCTGGCCCTGCGCATGTTCGACGTGCAGGACGGGGCGATCCGGATCGATGGGCAGGACGTCCGCTCGGTGACCCAGGAAAGCCTCAGGGCCGCCATCGGCCTGGTCAGCCAGGATACATCCCTGCTGCATCGTTCGGTGCGCGAGAACCTCAAATATGGTCGCCATGACGCGACCGACGAGGAGATGATCCGGGCGGCCGAACAGGCCAATGTGCACGACGTCATCATGGGTCTGGTCGATCCGCAGGGCCGCAGGGGCTACGACGCTCATGTGGGCGAAAGGGGCGTGAAGCTCTCGGGCGGGCAGCGCCAGCGCGTCGCCATTGCCCGCGTGCTGCTCAAGAACGCCCCGATCCTGGTGCTGGACGAGGCGACCTCGGCACTCGACAGCGAGGTGGAAGCGGCCATCCAGGAGCAGCTGACCCGGCTCATGGCGGGCAAAACGGTGATCGCCATTGCCCACCGCCTTTCCACCATTGCCGCCATGGACCGGCTGGTGGTGCTGGAAAAGGGGCGGATCGTCGAGGAAGGCAGCCATGCCCAGTTGCTGGCCTCGGGCGGGCACTATGCCATGCTCTGGGAACGCCAGTCGGGTGGGTTCCTCGATCTCGATGCTGCCGTGGTCCAATAGACCAAAGGGCGGGACTTCGGTTCCGCCCTTCTCAATTCAACTGGCCGCGCGGCCTTCGAGGTGCTGCAGTCCGCGTTCGCGCTTGAGATATTCGGGGATCTGGTTTGGCGCCATCGGGCGGCCGAAGAGGTAGCCCTGCATGATGCTGCCCCCCAGTTCCACCAGGCTGTGCAATTGCTCTTCGGTCTCGATGCCCTCGAAGACGCAGGAAATGCCCAGATTGCGGCAGAGGTCGATCATGGTCTTGACGATGGCCCGGCTGGTCGGATCGTCATTGACCTCGGCGACGAAGCTGCGGTCGATCTTGATGCGGTGCAGCGGCAGCTTCTGAACGTGCGTGAGGCTCGAATGACCGGTGCCGAAGTCATCGAGCGCGATGCGCGAACCCAGGCCCAGCAGCGTCAGCAGCGATTGGTTGGCCTGCTTGAGGTCCCGCAGGATGGCGGTTTCGGTGATCTCAAAATCGATCCGGCAGGGGCCGGCGGACCTGGCGCAGAGGGCCACGATCTGTTCGATGGCCGAGGGCGAGCCGATGTCATGGGCCGACAGATTGACCGAGAGGCGAATGCTGCGCGGCAATTCCGCGGTGACCGCAATGGCCTTGCGCAAAACGGCCTGGGTGATCCGGTTGATCTGGCCGGTGCGCTCCGCCATGGGGATGAAATCGACGGGCGAGACCTCGCCCAGGACCGGGCTGCGCCAGCGTGCCAGGACCTCAAAGCCGATGGTCTCGCCCACCGACACGTCGAATTGCGGCTGCAGCAGGATATAGACTTCGTCGTCGAGGTCGGCCGTATGCAGCAGATGCTCCATGTGGCGCGACTTGCGCAGGTTCTTGAGGTGCCTCTCGTTGAAGATGACGCAACCGCCGCGCTTTTCGTGCTTGGCGGTCCAGGTCGCATAATCGGCGTGGTCGAACAGGGTCTCGGCCGTGTCTCCGGGACCGGATACGGCCATGCCGACCGAGGCGGTGATGCGCACAACCCCCAAGGGCATATCGAAGGATGGGCGCAGGGCGTCGGCAATGCGCTGGCCGCAGTCGAGATAGCCCGCTTCGTCTTCATAGCCCTCGGTGATGATCAGGGCGTAATTGTCCCCGTCGAGCCGGGCCAGCACGGTGTTGGGGCGCTTGATCACATTGAGCCGGTGCGCCACTTCGACCAGAACCAGGTCGCCGGTGATCTGGCCGAAGACCTCGTTGACGGACTTGAAATTGTCGATGTCGATCCGCGCAACGGCAATGGAGCGTCCCTCGGACTGCGCGGTGGCCAGCAGTTGCTCGAGCTTGCGCTCGAAGGACCGGCGATTGGGAATGCCGGTCAGGCTGTCGATATTGGCGAGGCGATGGTTCTCTTCCGAGAGACGCTGCGTTTCGTCCTGGCGCTTGGCTATGGCCTGGCGCGACGCGACGAGGTCGGCAAAATCCCGGCTGTTGCCCAGGAGGATGATGAGGAGGACGGCGATGACCAGGGCCATGTTGATGGCAATGGCAAACAGGGTCGGCTCGCCGGAGGCGGAGAAGAAGACCATGAAGGGGCCCAATACGCAGATGCCCACTGCCAGGGCGGCCGCCCGCACATGCATCAGGCAGAACATGCAGCCGATCGTGGTGATCCCCATGTAGAAAGCCACCTGCGAGCGCAGATAGGCGTCGCCATAGGGGAAGATGGCAAAGCTCCAGGCGGTGAAGCCGATTGACAGGGCGGCGCCGACCCAGATCATGGCCCTCAGGCTCGCCCGGGCCTTTTCGGCATCCAGCTCGCGATGGCGCGACAGCCACCAGGTCGTGGAGCGGACCAGGCTCAAGGCTGTCAGCAGGGCCGGAATGTAGAGCGTCAGTTCAACCGGTGCGGTCCCGTGGTGGGTCCAGGCCAGGATCACCGTGTTGGACACCAGCATTGCGTAGAGCAGAGGAATTTGGCGGCTAAGTGCGCGCCACTGCGCCAAGACCAGTTCCGGCGAGTCGCACCGCTCCGAGAAAATATCAGTGATGCGCCGCAGCACGGACATGTGGTTGGCCCCTCATGGCGGAAGCCTATCCGCGCAAACCCTAATGAATTGGTAAAAACGTTTCCGGAATCAACGCAGATCGGTGCCGCTTTGCAGGCTTTCGTGGCGAGGGATCGACTCCGAAGCGTTCGGCGACGATTTCATTGTAACGTTGCATTGAAATCGATTGCAGAGACTGGTATCTGCCATTCCACATCGGCCCCAGCCGATCCCGGAGGACTGTCCCATGGCCATCACTGCCCACAATTCCGCCCTCGATCTGGGCGGCGAATACACCTTGTCTGCGCCGGCGCGGGACATCGCGACGACCATGACGCTGCCGGGTGATGTCCACCATGCCTTGCTCGCCGCCGACCTGATCCCCGATCCCTATTTCGGCGAGAACGAGAAGGTGGTGATGTGGGTCAACGAGACCGCCTGGTCGGTGGAACGCCGCTTCAGCGCTTCGGCGGCCGATATCGATGGCTATCTCACCCTGACGCTGGCCGAGGTCGACTGTATCGCCACCATCGTCCTCAACGGCGAGGAAATCGCGCGGACCGACAACAGCTTCGTGCGCAACGATATCGACGTGACCGGCAAGGTCCACGAGGGTGAGAACACGCTGCGCATCGAATTCGCCATCGCGCCCGACGTCGCCAAGGCTCGTGCCGACGCCCATCCCTTTCCGATCCCCTTCACCAAGAACTACCAGACCAATGGCCTGAAGGGCATCCACATGAACTTCATCCGCAAGGCCGCATGCCATGCGGGTTGGGATTGGGGCATCTGCCTGATGCCCATCGGCGTCTATGGCACGATGAGCCTCCGCAAGGCGCGCCTCGCCCGGCAGGAGAGCGTGCAGGTTGACCAGGTCCATGGTGAGAACTCGGTCGAACTCTCGATAAAGACTCGCCTTTTCGCCTTTGCTCACGGCGAGGTTGAACTCGAACACAGCATCGACGGACAGGTCATCACCGACAAGGTCGTGGTGCAAAAGGGCGAGAATGTCTTCACCCACAACGTCACCATCCGGGACCCCAAGATCTGGTGGCCGGCGGGGCAGGGTGCCCAGCCGCTCTATGAACTGACGACCAATCTTGAAGGCGAAGTCACGACCCGCAAGATCGGCCTCCGGCGGCTCGACTGGGTCGTCGAAAAGGACGAGATCGACCACACCTTCAAGTGCCGCATCAATGGCCGCGACATCACCATGATGGGCGCCAACTGGATTCCGGCAGACGCTATCCCCAGCCGCGCGACACCGGCCGTGGTGCGCGACCTCCTGGAGAGCGCCAGGGCTGCCAACATGAACATGCTTCGCATCTGGGGCGGTGGTCAGTATGAACCGGACTGGTTCTATGACCTCTGCGACGAGCTGGGCATCCTCATCTGGCACGACTTCATGTTCGCCTGCATGAGCTATCCGTCTGATCGCACCTTCCTCAGAAGCGTCGAGACTGAAATCACCCAGCAGGTCCGCCGCCTCAGCCACCATGCCTGCATCGCACTTTGGTGCGGTGACAACGAGGTCATCGGCTCGCTCACCTGGTATCCCGAAACCAAGGCCGACAAGGAACGCTACATCGCCAACTACGACCGGCTCAACTCGATGCTGCACCGCATTGTCGAGGACGAAGACCCGGCCCGTCGCTTCTGGCCGTCCTCGCCCTCGCTGGGCTATATGGATTTCTCCGATGGCTGGCATTCCGACACCCGCGGCGACCTGCACTACTGGGATGTCTGGCACTCGGCCAAGAGCTTTGAAGCCTACCGTACGGTCAATCCGCGCTTCGCTTCCGAATTCGGCTTCCAGTCCTTCACCTCGATGAATGTCATCGAGACCTTCTCGGAGGCCAAGGACCGCAACCCATCCTCGCCGGTCATGGAAAACCACCAGCGCAATGCCGGCGGCAATGCGCGCATTCTCGAAACCATGACGCGCTACTTCCGCTTCCCGCGCGACTTCGACCAGATGGTGTTCCTGTCCCAGATCCAGCAGGGCCTGGCGATCAAGACCGCCATCGAATACTGGCGCTCCACCAAGCCGCGCTGCATGGGCACGCTCTACTGGCAGATCAACGACATCTGGCCGGTGGCGAGCTGGTCGAGCCTCGACTATGGCGGGCAGTGGAAGCTGATGCACTACATGGCGCGCCGCTTCTACCTGCCGGTCAATGTGGTCGCTGTGCCCCGGATCGCCGAGGTTGAGACCAATTCGCGCGGCACGCCAGTGGAAGGGCAATTGCCCGACCAGATTGCCCTGCGCGCCATCAACGATACCGGCAAGCCGGTTTCGATCGCGCTGGAAGTGAGGGCCGTCAAGGTGACCGGCGAGAGCCGCGTGATCTTCTCCGGCAATTCGGCCGTCGGCCCGGATGCGGCCATCACGGTGGCGGACATCCCCTTCGGCGACCTCGCTGCGGATGAATTCCTCTACTTCACCTGGAAGGATGCACACGGCAAGGTGCTGGGCGCCAACGACTATTTCCCCAAGCCCTACAAGGCCTACGAACTGGTCGGGGCAACGATCCGCACCCAATGGTCGGACCGCGACGGCGCCCCGGTGCTGACGCTTGAAAGCGACCGGCCCGCCTTCTTCGCCACCGCGACAGTGGATGTGCCGGGCTATTTCGCCGACAACGCGATTACGCTGCTGCCCGGCCAGCCGGTGGAACTGACCTTTGTTCCCCGCCATGGTGCCACGGTCACGTCGGCTGATCTGGCCGGGTCACTCAAGGTGCGGCACCTGGCCGAGACTTTCTGAGCTGCCTCTGAGCCTAACCCCCACCCTTGATCCCTCCCC
>CAMLKN010000156.1 GCA_946480655.1 uncultured Devosia sp.
CGAGGCGGAGCGTGACGCCTATCACGCCGAAAAAATGAAGAAGAAGAAGGCGGCGCGCGACAAGATCCTCTCGACCAAGACCGAGGAAAAGGGCCTGCTCATCGTCCATACCGGCAAGGGCAAGGGCAAGTCGACGGCCGCCTTCGGCATGGTGTTCCGGGCTTTGGGTAACGGTATGCGCGTCGGCGTGGTGCAGTTCGTCAAGGGCGTCTGGAACACCGGTGAGCGCACCGTGCTCGACAGGTTCCCCGACCAGGTCACCATCAATGCCATGGGCGAAGGCTTCACTTGGGACGTTGCCGACCGGCAGCGCGATCTCGCTGCCGCCCGCAAGGCCTGGGACCAGGCCCGGGCGCTGATCGCCGACCCGACCTACGACATGGTCCTGCTCGACGAGCTCAACATCTGCCTGCGCTACGACTATCTGCCCATTGAGGAAGTGGTCGAAGTACTCGCCAGCAAGCCGCACGACAAGCATGTCATTGTCACCGGCCGCAATGCCAAGGACGAACTCATTGAGATCGCCGATCTCGTCACCGAAATGACCGAGATCAAGCATCACTTCCGCGCCGGGGTGAAGGCGCAGAAGGGTATCGAGTTCTAACTTCACCTCTCCCTTTGGGGGAGAGGTCGGCGCGTAGCGCCGGGTGAGGGGGCCTTCTCAGCACCCCACGGCAACGAACGACCTGTTCAGCCCCTCAATGACAGCGTCCATCGTGGCGAGGTCGCGGATATTGTATTCCACTCGATAGGCCGCATAGCCAGACCCATCGCAGAGTACGATCATCCGCTGGTAGACGATGCGATGGTCGCGCTGTCCCGAAAACACCGCCCATTGCGGTGTAGAGGTCTGGTAGCTGACGCCCCAGTTCTCGGCACTGGCCGACGCAATCCTGTCTGCCGCTTCCTCCTCGAATGTGTCGAGCAGATGCCCGCCCCACACGGTCAGCACCTGCTCTGCCCCGAGCCGCAGGAACGCCTGACCGTCGCCATTGTCGCTCTCCCCCTGCCCAACGAAATCGGGCGGGACGTCGATTGCATAGCCGAACCGGGCATTCTCATAGTGCCCCCAGAACTGCGCCAGGGCAGGGGAAGCAATCAGCATCAGGGCGAGGACGAGGAGGGCGCGCATGAAGCCATCGTGCCTGCCGGCGTAGTTTCCGGCAAGGTGCTCACAAGACGACAATGCCGGCATGCTTGGCCTTGTTCTCGGGCTCGACATGGATGGTGATCTGCACATCCTTGACCGCCTCGCGCAGCTTGGCTTCAATCTCGTCGCAAATCGTATGCGCAGCATCCACCGTCATCGCCCCGGGCACCACGAGGTGAAAGTCGATAAAGGTCATCTTGCCCGCCTGGCGTGTGCGGATGTCATGGGCTTCCAGCGCGCCATCGGCATTGATGGAAATCACCTCGCGGATGGTCTTCTGCGTTTCGGCCGGCACGGCGACGTCCATCAATCCGCCGACGCTGTCGCGGATGACGCCCCAGCCCGACCACAGAATATTGATGGCGACCAGGGCAGCCAGCACGGCGTCGAGCTGGGCAATGCCGGTCGTATAGACCAGCACAAGCCCCACCAGCACGCCGCCCGTCGACATCACGTCGGTCATCAGGTGCTTGCCATCGGCCGCGATCGCTGGCGATTTGGCCTGCCGGCCCTGGCGAAGCAAAACCATGGCCCAGACGAGGTTGATCGCCGTCGCGACGCCGCTGACGGCCAGCCCTTCAACCGGCGCTTCAGGCAGCTCCGGCGTCAGAAAGCCGAAAAAGGCCTCACGCAGAATGAGGATGGCAGCCACGATGATCATCACCCCGACCAGCACGGCCGAAAAATACTCGGCCTTGTGGTAGCCATAGGGCAGGGTGTCGTCCGCCGGCCGCAGCGATAGCCTCACCGCAATCAGCGCGCCGATTGCCGTCACCACATTGACGATCGACTCCAGTGCATCCGAATAGAGCGCAATCGAGCCGGTCAGCCACCAGGCGAGACCCTTGAGGCCGAGCACGATCACCCCGATCAGGATACTCGTCATGGCTATGGCGAGGGTCTTGTTGGCGGCCATGTCTGCCTCCGTGGCAATCTTTCCTCAGGCCATAGCGAACCCCATCATGGGCTGCAAGTGCTTGTATTTGCGAACGATTTTCATAAGCATCTGTATCGGATTGCATTGCATGCTGACTTGGCTGCAACCCTTTGATTGACCACGGCCTTTGCCCCGCCTAGAACCTGAAGCAGCGCAGCGTTCCCCTGATGGAACTGAAGAGAGCTCGGTGCGGCTGACCAATTTGCGGGGCCAAATCCGGGGCTGCTCCGGTTTTTTGAGCGAACCTGCCTCGTTTGACGAGGCGATGATGAGTGATGATTCAAGGCGCGGTTCGGCGCCCCTGCCAGTTTGGACACGACCGGGCCTCGTGGCCGGCATTGGCCTGCGGGAGTCTGCGGCTTCCGATGATATCCTCGAACTTCTCGACATCTGCCTCGCGTCCGTCCACGCCAAGCGCTCGGACCTTGTCGGCCTGGTAACGGTCGATGCGCGGTCGAACCATGCGCAATTGTTGCAGGTCACGCGCATGCTCGACCTGCCGCTGGCCACCCTGTCCCTGGCGCAGCTCGATCAGCCGGTGCCCAATCCGTCCCAGCGTGTGCGCGACCACGTTGGCGTCGCGTCGGTCGCCGAGGCAGCGGCGCGCGCATTCGGACCCCTGGTCGTGGCCAAGCGGCGTTCGAGTAATGTCACCTGTGCCCTGTCGCGCTATGCCTTGGCCGAAACATCCTCGAGCTCCAGGGCCCCCAGCGCCTCTTCGACACTGGCCACTTCCAGCGCTGGGCCATAGGTGGGCCGGGCTATCATGATGACTTCGACCCCCATTTGCCGCGCTGCTTCCAGCTTGGCCTCCGTCTGTGCCCCGCCGGAATTCTTGCTGACCAGATGGGTGATGCCATGACGCCGCATCAGCGCCTTTTCGCTGTCCAGGTCGTAGGGCGGCCGGCTGACGATCAGCTCCGCGTGGCGCGGCAGCTCCAGGTCCGGCGCCTCGATCACCCGCACATGGATCCGGCAATCGCTTCGCTCGAGAAAGGTCTCGAGTCCCGTATGCCCCGTCGTCAGCAGTACATTGGCTCCGGCCGGCAGGGCGTCCGCCGCCTCCTGTACCGAACTGACATGGGTCCAGCTCTGGCCCGGGCTCGGCGCCCATTCCGGACGCATGTAGCGCACCAGCTTGACGCCGGTGACCTTGGCGGCGGCCACGGCATTGATGGAGATCAGGCCCGCATAGGGATGGGTTGCATCGACCAGGCGGTCCATCTTCGCCGCTCTCAGATAAGCGCAGAGCCCCGGAATGCCGCCGAATGGCCCCATGCGAATGCCCCCCTCGGGCAGAATGGGGTCTTGCGTCCGTCCGGCCAGCGACGTGATGACGTCGTGGCCAAGCGCCACCAGCCGGTTCGCCAGTTGCCGCGCCTCGGCCGTTCCCCCAAGGATCAGGATTTTCATAGTTTGCCGTCCATCGATTTGCCCCACTCTGCCCGGCCCTGTCGTCCCGCTCAAGGGGTGGCTCGCATCCATGGTTGATCCGCATATCGCCCAGCTCGCTCACGCCGATTTTCCACCATTCACGGCCGGCTCCGTCTGGCTGGTGGGCGCCGGCCCGGGCGGCCCGGGCCTCCTCACGCTGCTTGCCTTCAAGGCGCTGGGCGAGGCCGACGTCATCGTCCATGACGCGCTGGTCTCGCCCGATATCCTGGCCCTCGCACCCGTGCATATCGAGCGCATTCATGCCGGCAAGCGCGGCGGCAAGCCGTCGCCCAAGCAGGCCGATATCACCATCCGCCTCATTGAACTGGCGCGGCAGAGCAAGCGCGTTCTGCGCCTCAAGGGCGGCGATCCCTTCATGTTCGGCCGGGGTGGCGAGGAAGCCGGCGAACTGGCCCGCGCCGGCATCCCTTTCCGCATCGTGCCGGGCATTTCCTCGGGCCTCGGGGGCCTCGCCTATGCCGGCCTACCCATCACCCACCGCGACACCAACCAGGCCGTGCTTTTCCTCACCGGCCATGACGAGACCGGCACCGTGCCGGGCGCCATCGACTGGTCGGCCGTCGCGAAGGCGGCCCCTGTGATCGTCATGTTCATGGCGGTCAAACACCTGCCCTCCATCGCGGCGCAGCTATTGGCCGCTGGTCGCTCACCGGACGAAGCATTGACCCTTGTTTCGCATGCAGCCAGTCCGTCCCAGACGGTGCTGGAGACCACGCTGGGCAAGGCCACCATCCCGCTCGATGTGCCTACGCCGGCCATCGTCGTTCTCGGTCCCGTCGCCCGCTATCGCGCCGAGCTCGATTGGTATGTCGCCGAGGCAAGGAGGCATGTCTTTGGCTAGAGGCCTCGTCATCGCCGCGCCCCGCTCGGGCTCGGGCAAGACCACCGTCACCCTCGGTATTCTCGCGGCCCTGCGCCGGCGTGGCCTCGTGCTGGCCCCTGCCAAGACCGGGCCGGACTATATCGACCCCACCTTTCTCGGGCTTGCCGCCGGGCGCGAGGCGATCAACCTTGACCCTTGGGCGATGAAGCCCGACCAGTTGCGCTCTCTCGCCGCCCAGCACGCCACCGGCGCTGACGCTTTCATTGTCGAGGGTGTGATGGGTCTGTTCGATGCCGCTGCCGACGGGCAGGGCTCCACCGCCGACCTGGCCGAAGCGCTCGGCCTGCCGGTCATTTTCGTCGTCGATGCCGACCGGCAGAGCCAGTCTGTCGCCCCATTGGTCGCCGGCTTCGCCCATTGGCGCCCCGGCGTCCGCATCGCCGGCGTCATCCTCAATCGCGTCGCCAGCGCCCGGCACGAGCGCATGCTCGCCGCGGCTATCGCGCAAACCGGCATTCCCCTCCTTGGTGCCATTCCGCGACGCACTGAACTGGTCGTCCCAGAGCGCCATCTTGGTCTCGTCCTGCCCGGCGAAATGAGTGGCTTCGAGTCTTTCCTTGATGCCGCCGCCGAGGCCGTGGGCGATTTCATCGATCTTGATTCCCTCATGGCCTTTGCCAGCCCGGTCTCCCCCGCCGAGGCCTTGCCGCAGGCCTTGCCGCCTCTCGGCCAACGCATGTCCATCGCCCGCGACGCCGCCTTCGCCTTCCTCTATCCGCACCTGCTCGATGGCTGGCGATCCGCCGGGGCGGAACTGAACTTCTTCTCCCCCCTCGCCAACGAGGCGCCGTCCCCGGATGCCGACGCCGTCTTCCTGCCCGGCGGCTATCCCGAACTGCACGGCCCGGCGCTCTCCGCCGCCACAACCTTCCACGCCGGTCTCGCGGCCGCCCGCGACCGCAATGCGCTGATCTATGGCGAATGCGGGGGCTTCATGGCTCTGGGCGAAGCGCTGGTCGACAAGCACGGTGCCAGCCATGCCATGTCCGGCCTGCTGCCTGTGGTGACCCGCATTGATCGCCCCAAGCGCGTTCTGGGCTATCGCCGCCTGCTGCAAGAAAGCGCCTTGCCCTGGCCCGCCGCCCTGCATGGACACGAATTTCATTATTCCTCGGCCAAGCAATCCGGCCTGCCGCCCCTCTTTGAGGCGCTCGACGCCGAGGGCATCCGCCAATTGCCCATGGGCGGCCAACTCGGCCGCGTCATGGGCTCTTACGCCCATGTGATTGCTGCGGCATAAGGGCACCATGACCAAAACGCTTATGTTCATGGGC
>CAMLKN010000157.1 GCA_946480655.1 uncultured Devosia sp.
ACCGCCATTACCTATGAACTGATCGTGGACAGTCCCGAGCCGGACAGGCGCCTCGACCTGCTGCATACCAATGTGCGCAAATACGGGACCATTTCCAATACGCTGGCGGCATCGACCAGCCTCAGCGGCACGATCCGGCGGGCCTGACCCGGCCCGGCCCCGTCCTGAATACCGGGCCGGGCCAGACCACCCGCTGCACGACTAGATCGCTACGACCGTGCCCTGCACATAGGCCATGGCCTCGGCCCATTTGGGTTCGTTCCAGCGGCGCGTGGCCTCCTCGTCGCTGACCTCTTCGAGGCGCTGCTGCAGCCACCAGAGGTTGCCATAGGGATCGCGCACCCGGCCGACGGCGTCGCCGAAGGCAAGGTGGGTGACGTTGGTCACCGGGGTGGCGCCAGCGGCGACGGCGCGCTCGAAGGTCGCCTGGGCATCCTCGAGATAGAGCCGCACGAAAGCCGGGGTCGGCGGCCAGCCTTCGGGGGCGTCGAACATCATGACTACGCCGGTGCCTATGCGCATTTCGGCATGGCCGATGCGGCCGACCGGCCCCTCGACTCGCCCCAGATCGACGGCACCAAAGGCGCGGGTGAGGAAGTCCATCAGCCCAGCCGTGTCGTGGCCGATGATCCAGGGGGTGACGGTGGTGTAGCCTTGGGGAATGGCACTGGGATGTTCACTCATGGCAGCTCTCCTTGTCGATGCGAGAGGGGATAACGCCGGACCCTGCCAATGCCTGTCAGCAACCGCGCCCTTGCCACCCTTTCCCCCGAACCCCACATTGGCCGCATCGCAGCGGAGGGAGACGGTCATGCGTTACGCAGTGCTGGGGACAGGCATGGTGGGACAGGCGCTGGCGCGGCGGCTCAGGGAACAGGGCCATGAAGTGGCCATGGGGGCGCGGGAGGCGGGCAATGAAAAGGCCAGGGCCTTTGCCGCCGAGACCGGCGGAGAGGCCATGGATTTTGCCGGGGCGGCCAGTTTCGGCGCGGTGGTGATCAACGCCACCAATGGCGCCCATGCGCTCGAGGCGCTGCACCGGGCCGGGGAGGAGAACCTCGCCGGCAAGGTGCTGATCGACATTGCCAATGCGCTCGATTTTTCCCAGAAGCCGCCGGTGCTCTCGGTGGTCAATACCGATAGCCTGGGCGAGACCATCCAGCGCGCCTTTCCAGACGCCCGCGTGGTCAAGACGCTCTGCACCGTCAATGCCAAGGTGATGGTCGATCCGGCGCGCCTGCCGGGCGAACATGTCATTTTCCTTTCGGGCAATGACGACGCTGCCAAGCAGGATGTGCGCGCGCTGCTGGCCGGCTTTGGCTGGCGGCAGATCGTGGATCTCGGGCCGATCGAAAGCGCCCGCGCCCAGGAGATGATGATGCCGATGTGGCTCAGGCTCTGGGGCGCGCTGGGCACGGTGGACTTCAACTGGATGCTGACGCGCCGGCCCGGTTGACCGGTCAGGTTTGGGCCAAGGCGGATTTCGGGCTAGGATGACCTCACCGCAGGAGGGGAGGACGAGCCATGATCGAAAGCCACGGCGCCATGGTGGCCAAGTTCCTTGCCGCGCAGGATCGGGTTTACCCGCAGGCGCTGCATGAATTGCGGGCCGGCCGGAAAGAAACGCACTGGATGTGGTTCATCTTCCCCCAGCTCATCGGGCTGGGGCGCAGCGAGATGGCGCGGATGTATGCGCTGGGTGATCTCGACGAGGCGGCGGCCTTTGCGGCGCACCCGATCCTGGGCGCGCGGCTCATTGAGTGCACGGAAGCGGTGCTATTGCATGCGCCGGACGGGGTGGCGCCGCGGAGCCTCCACAGCATTTTCGGGTCACCGGACGATGTGAAATTCATTTCCTCGATGACGCTGTTTGCGCGGGCGGTACCGGAGCAGCGCCTGTTTCGCGCGGCGCTCAGCGCCTTTCATGACGGGCATGAGGACGAAAGGACGGTGGACCTGCTCAAGGCGTGAGCGAACCGATCACTTCGGGCAACCCGGGGGCCTTCCATCCGTTGATCCGGGTTGGCAAGCCAGAGGAGGATGCCATGCAGCAGAGCAATCACGAGACCCGCGGCGCGGAAAAGACCGGCCAGGGGCGGCGCACCCGGGAGCAGCAGAAGGCCATTGCCGAGGGCCGCGAGAAGACCAGGGGCGCCGAGGTCGACCCGCACCAGAAGTCGCTCAGCGAAGCGCGCCAGGACATGGAACAGCCGGCCGGAGAATATGAAATCTCCCATGGCGACCGCAGCATCAAGCGCGGCGCACACCAGGAAGGCGAGCACCACAAGCGGCGTTCAAGCTAGCGCCGGGTGACGACCGCCATGCGTCCCGCGCCGCCGGGCGGGATATCGAGATGGACCGTGACGGTCACCGCATCCAGAATCTGCGGCGCGCGCTCGGCCCATTCGACCAGGACGATTGTCTCGGGATCGTCGAGGAGCCCGAGTTCATCGACGTCCGAGGCATGGGCCAGGCGATAAAGATCGGCATGCAGGACCGGGCCGCGCGGCGTGTCATAGGGCTGGACGAGGGCAAAGGTGGGCGAGGGAACCTCCAGCGCCGGATCATCCGCCAAGGCGCGGATCACGGCCCGGGCCAGCGCCGTCTTGCCTGCGCCGAGATCGCCTTCGAGGCTGACGATGTCGCCGGGCTTGAGGCTCGTGGCGAGTTCGGCGCCGAAGCGGGCGGTGGCGTCGTCGTCGGGGAGGAAGGTTTCGCTACTCAACACGTTTATCGGCTCCATCGCCTCCCTCCCCTTGAGGGGGAGGGACAGAGGGTGGGGTGCGCGGCAAACTCAATTCGGCAGTATCACCCCACCCAGCTACGCTACGGCCAGATGGCCTAGCTGCGCTACCCTCCCCCTCAAGGGGAGGGAGGCAAAACACTGAGTTCTATTCCGCCACGCCCGCCATGGCGCTGTCGAGGGGCAGGTTGACGATGATGCGGCTGCCCTTGGGCTCGCGCTTTTCGGCGGAAATGGTGCCGCCATGCATGTTGACGAAGGTGCGCACGATGGAGAGGCCCAGGCCCGCGCCGCGCTGGCGGCCGCCGGCGGCGGGCGTATCGAGGCGGGTGAGGATGGCCGATTTCATCTCGTCGGTAATGCCGGGCCCCTCATCCTCGATGACGAAGAGCATGCGCTCGCCGCGATGGCTGGCGGTGAGCCGGATCTCCCCGCCCGGGGGCGAGAAGCGCGCGGCATTGGAGAGGAGATTGTAGAGCACCTGCACGAGGCGGGTGCCGTCGGCGACGAAGGTGGGCAGGTCAGGCTCGATCTCGACCACCAGATGCGGCGCTTCGCCCGAGACTTCGGGGAAGGTGGCGGTGATGCCGGCGCGGGCCTTGTCGACCAGCGCGGCGACATCGAGCGGCTCGGGATTGAGCTCGGCAATACCGGCATCGACCGAGGCGAGATCGAGGATATTGTCGATGAGCACGCCCAGCGTGACCGAGGAGGCGCGGATATAGTCGATATATTCGCGCTGCCGCTCATTGAGGCTGCCGCTTTCGGTGCCGGCGAGGAGATCGGCAAAGCCGATGATATTGGTCAGCGGCGAGCGCAGCTCATAGGAGACGTTTTCGACGAAGGCGTCCTTGAGGCGATCGGCGGCGACCAGGGCGTCGTTGCGCTCCTTGAGCACCTTGGAATAGGAGGCGCTTTCGGTGACATCGAGGAAGGTCATCATGGTCTGCCCGTCGGGCAGGCGGGTGATGGCATAATCGATGAGGCGCCCATCCGAGCGGGTGATGCGGCCGTTGCGGTCGGTGCGGGTGGGGTTGAGATCGATGATGGTGCGCTTCAAATCGCGCCAGATCGTCTGCCCGTCCTCCGGGATGGCGCGGCCCGAGGCTTCGGCAAGCTGATCGATATGGGGATTGGTGCCCAGCGCGTTCATAGGCAGCTTCCAGAGTTTTGAAAGCTGCGGATTGGAGAGGGTCAGCCGCCCATTGGTGCCGAACACGGCCACGGCCTCGTTGAGGGCCATGATGGTTTCGCGCAGCACATTGGTGAAGGCCTTGTTGGTGCTTTCGAGCTCCAGCCGCTCGGTCAGGTCCTCGAAGACATAGATGACGCCGCCCGTGGGCCCGGCCGGGGCGGAAATCACCTTGATGGTCCGCCCGTCCGGCAGGTGCCAGGGGTCGGCCTCGTGCGGGGCCTTGCGGGTGTAGCTCTCGAGGTGCTTGGCGCGCCAGGTGTGGTAGTCGACCTGGTTGGGCAGCATGCCCTCGGTGCGCAGCTTGTCGAGAATGGCGCGCTCGTCGAGACCAAGGGTGAGGAACTTGCGGTCGAGGTGCCAGAGATTGGCATAGGCGGCGTTGAACTGGGTCAGCTCGCGCTTGGCATTGAAGATGGCGATGGGCGTACCCAGCGCATCGATAATGCCGCCGATATGGGCGAGGCCGGTTTCCGGCGCGACGGGAGGGCGGGCGAGTTCAGCCTGTGGGCGAAGGTAACCGGCCCGTCCGCCGGAGACCGGAAACTCGACCAGATCGAACCGGCCATGCACGCCAAGATCGAGCCGCAGGTCGACCGGCGCGCCGGCATCCGCACAGGATTTGAGATGGGCAGCAAGGGTCGTCGCGTCGAGCAGTTCGGCCGGCCGCTGGTCAGTGGAGGCCTTGCCCATAGCTGCGGCGAGCTTGTGATAGGCGGCGTTGGCATAGACCAGCCGGTCCTGGTCATCGCGCAGGAAGGCCGGCTTGCTGAGGAGGGCGAGAATGGCGCGGGCGCTTTCCCAGTCGCCACCCTGGACCTGGCTGGCCAGGGTCGCGCCGCTATTGGGCTG
Organism: uncultured Devosia sp.; assembly: GCA_946480655.1. The sequence goes on from CAMLKN010000157.1 coordinate 4,788, forward strand.
GCTATAGGCCGGCCGCAGGCGCAGGGCCACGGCGCTGCCCATGACCCAGCCATTGGCGCGCACCAGGCGCCCGTCGAGCGTGTCGAGGCTGGTGGCAAAGGCATGGCCATGCATGCGCAGCTCTTCGACCAGCGCGGTCAGCCGATTGGTCTCGGCCGGACCCAGCCAGGAGTGGAAATTGAGCACGCTCTGCGGCTGCCGGCCGGCCGGCAGGATCGCCGCCGCCTGGCCCAGGATGCGCGGGCCCTCATGGCCCTGCCAGAGCACGGTGAGCTCCCGGCTGCCAGCGATCAGGTTTTCATATTCGTCGACCAGGGCGCGGAGTTCGGCAATCTGCTCGGCAGCACGCCGGCGGGCCGCGCGGCCGTCATTGAGGAGGGTGCGGACCAGCACCATGGAGAGGAGCGCAAAGCCCCCGGCGCCGATGGCCACGGCGAGGGGCGCTATGCCGCCCAGATTTGCCGGAACAAGACCTTGGGCCAGGGCGGGGACGGCCGTGACGAGGGTCATGGGGGCGGCACAAAGGCCCGCGAATCCCAATTGTTTCCGGAATGGATCCGGCGTCATACCTGCCCTCTTTCGCTTTTGAACGCGATGCCAACCCGGCCAGGATGGCCGGTACGCCCCAACTTCAAACAGGCTGCTGACGCAGAACCAAGACGGCTCCAGCGGCCCCCAGTTCCGGCTGCGTGTCCCCCCGCAACCCGAATCACTAAGACCATAGCGGGCGGGGGAATCGTGAAAAAGAGTCTTGATGGCTGTGCGTTGCGGGCAAAGGGCAAGGAAAAGGCTTGACCCAAGAACGAAGCAGGAACCCTAAAAAAGCGTTAAGCCCGGAGCATTGCCCCGGGCTTTTTTCGTCCGACGACCTGGATGCAAGACGTCAGTAGCGGTATTC
>CAMLKN010000158.1 GCA_946480655.1 uncultured Devosia sp.
CGCCGCCTCGTCGGTGACCGGGTGACGCCCGAGCATATGCAATATGGCGCCACCGGCCCCATGGCCCTGACCCATTACGTGGCGGCGCATGGATTGACGGATAAGGTGCGCCCCGCGGCCACCTTCTACCCCGTGCCCTATGAGGGCATTCCCGCGCTGATGAAATCGGGCTCGCCGCTGGATGAGGCCATCAAGCCCGAGACCTTGGGCATTCACCTCTGGCGCAGCCAGCTCACCGATCGCGGCCGCGCCGGCCTGCCATTGCCGGAGCCTGGCAGTGCGCTCGCCGCCCTCTGCGCCGCCGAGGCACTCGACCCGGCGTCGATCGGCTAACGCTCAAGCCGGAGCGTCCGTCGCCACCATCGCTTCCAGCGATGCCGCGCAAAGCGGTAGAACAGGTCGTTGGTCATCACATGCCGGTACCAACGCGCATAGGCCGTGCTGCGGAGAATGCCCGCCATGATCCCCCAGGGCTTGGCCTTGAGGGTAAAATGCAGGATCGCCGGGTCCAGCGCTTCATGGGCCGGATGAGCATCGATCGTGTTCCAGCGCCAGGGCAGCTGGAACCAGCGATTGCGGAAGATCAGGTTGAGCAGGTCCTGGTCGAAATAGAGTTTTGAGAGCACGCCGCGCTGCTCAAGAGCGGAAATTTCAGCCGCCAGATCCATTTCACGCCACTGGTTCAGGTCCATCACCAGCATGCCGGAATTGAAATAGGGATCGGCGCCATCGAACAGGCCGGCATTCTGCGTCATGTCGCGCCGCAGCGCGATGAACGGCGCCAGCGCATCGCGTACGGCCCCCAAGGGTTGGCCGCCCAGGTCCATGCCATAAAGCTCTTCGATGGCCGCCCGCACCATCATGTCGCAATCGAGATAGATCACCCGCTCAACCTCTGCGGGCAGCAGTTGCGGCAGCAGCATGCGGGCATAGACAATCTTCGGCCAGCGCCCCCCCTGTGGAAGCCGCGCCACGAAAGCGTCGAACTGGGGCATTTCGGCCATGCTGTAGAAGCGCAGCGTTGCCCCGAACTCGGCCGGTATTTTCTCCAGGTCTGCCCGATGCTCCGCGCTGAGCGGCAGGTGCAACAGGTGGAAGACCAGCTCCTTGCGTCGCTTTGTCGAAATGCAGATCGAGCGCATGAGCGCATAGGCGGGCGCCCAGAAATTGTCATCAAAGGTCAGGGCAATATGCAGCGCCATGGGCCGTCCCGCTTTATCCATGCAGCCCTTGGGCCTCTCGACCGCTTTTCCACGCTGCCCCTCGTCAGGTCAACAGGCTTCGCATCTGACATCCAGCCCGCCAGGCAACCTCCAGCGCGCCAGCTGCATTCTCCTACTTGCGAATGATTTGCAATTGCATTACGTCTCTGCGCATCGAGATCCTGGAGTTGTCCATGCACCGTCGCTTAGCTACCACCCTCATTCTGCTCGCGCCGCTCGCCTTTGCTCTTCCCGTCGTGGCGCAGGAGCGCATCAAGGCCGTCACCAGCTTCACCATCCTGGCCGACATGGCGGCCAATGTGGCGGGGGATGTCGCCGACGTCGTGTCCATCACAAAGCCGGGCGCCGAGATCCACAACTACCAGCCGACGCCGGGCGATCTGGTCGCGGCGCAGGATGCCGACCTGATCCTGTGGAACGGGCTCAACCTCGAGCAATGGTTTGCCCAGTTCCTCGACAACCTTCCCGATGTGCCCAGCGCCGTGCTGACCGCCGGCATCGAGCCGATGGGCATTGGCGAAGGCCCCTATGAGGGCAAGCCGAACCCCCATGCCTGGATGTCGCCCACCGACGCCCTCGTCTATGTCGAAAATATCCGCGCCGCCTTCGTCAAGGCCGATCCGGCCAACGAGGCCGTCTACAACGCCAATGCGGCGGCCTATTCGGCCGAGATTACCGCCACGGTCGAGCCGATCCGCGAGGCCTTGGCCGCCATTCCCGAGGAGAAGCGCTGGCTCGTGACCTCGGAGGGCGCCTTCTCCTACCTGGCGCGCGATTTCGGCCTCAAGGAGCTCTATCTCTGGCCGATCAATGCCGACCAGCAGGGCACGCCCAAGCAGGTCCGCGACGTCATCGATGCGGTCCGCGAGCATGACATTGGGGTGGTCTTTTCAGAATCGACCATCTCCTCCAAACCCGCCGAGCAGGTGGCGCGTGAGACTGGTGCCCGCTATGGCGGCGTGCTCTATGTTGACTCGCTCTCCGAAGCCGACGGCCCGGTTCCGACCTATCTCGATCTGCTCCGGGTGACGACGCAGACCATTGCTGCAGGATTGACCCAGTGAAAGACAATACCGGCCCGGGCATTGCCATCAACGATATCACCGTTGCCTACCGCAATGGCACGACGGCCCTCAAGCATGCCAGTTTCACCAGCCCGCGCGGTTCGATAACCGCGCTGGTTGGAGTCAATGGGGCCGGCAAGTCCACCATCTTCAAGGCGATCATGGGCTTCGTGCCGCTGGCGGGCGGCTCGATCTCCATCCTCGGAGAGACGGGACGACAGGCCCAGCGACAGAACCGGATTGCCTATGTGCCGCAAGCCGAGGAAGTGGACTGGAACTTCCCGGTCCTGGTCGAGGACGTCGTCATGATGGGCCGGTTCGGGCACATGAACCTGCTGCGCATTCCGCGCCCCGTCGACCACCTCAAGGTCGCGGCGGCGCTGGCCCGCGTCGACATGACCGGCTTTGCCAAGCGCCAGATCGGTGAACTCTCGGGCGGGCAGAAGAAGCGCGTCTTCCTCGCCCGCGCTTTGGCGCAGGAAGGCGAGGTCATCCTCCTCGACGAGCCCTTCACCGGCGTCGACGTCAAGACCGAGGATGCCATCATCGCCCTGCTGCGCGCCCTGCGCGACGAGGGCAAGGTGATCCTGGTATCCACCCACAATCTGGGCTCAGTGCCCGAGTTCTGTGATCGCACGGTGCTGGTCAAGGGTACGGTCCTGGCTTCTGGCCCGACCGAGGAAGTCTTCACCCGCGAAAAGCTCGAAGAGGCCTTTGGCGGTGTGCTGCGCCACTTCGTCCTGTCGGGCCCTGGCCTGCACGACGACGACGATCCGCGCCACCTGTCGGTCCTCACCGATGATGAGCGGCCGCTCGTCTTCTACGGCGAAAAGGGCCGTGAGACGCAGCAGAAATCGGGGCCGGCCGATGATTGATCTCCTGCTCGAGCCCTTTTCCTACAACTACATGGTCAATGCCATGTGGGTCTCGGCCCTGGTCGGGGGCGTCTGCGCCTTTCTTTCGGCCTATCTCATGCTCAAGGGGTGGTCGCTCATCGGCGATGCGCTGAGCCATTCCATCGTTCCGGGCGTTGCTGGAGCCTATATGCTGGGCCTGCCGTTTTCGCTCGGCGCCTTCATTTCCGGCGGTCTGGCCGCAGTCGCCATGCTCTTTCTCAGCCAGCGCACCAAGCTCAGGGAGGATGCGGTCATCGGCCTCATCTTCACCGGCTTCTTTGGCCTGGGCCTGTTCATGGTATCGCTCTCGCCCACCTCGGTTGACGTGCAGTCCATTGTCCTGGGCAATATCCTGGCCATCACCCCCGAGGACACGCTGCAACTGGTACTCATCTCTGTGGTGACGCTGGGTGTCATGCTGGTGATCTGGAAGGACCTCATGGTCACCTTTTTCGACGAGAGCCACGCCCGCTCGATCGGGTTGAGGACCACCTGGCTCAAGGCCATCTTCTTCACCCTCCTCAGCGCCGCCACCGTGGCAGCCATGCAGACCGTGGGGGCCTTCCTCGTCATCGCCATGGTCGTCACGCCCGGTGCCACGGCCTATCTCCTCACCGACCGCTTTCCGCGCCTGATCATCATCGCCATTGCCGTCGGAGTGCTCTCCTCGCTGGTCGGGGCCTATCTCAGCTACTTCCTTGATGGGGCGACCGGCGGCATCATCGTGGTCCTGCAGACCCTGGTCTTCCTCCTGGCCTTCGTCTTTGCCCCCAAGCATGGCTGGCTGGCGGCGCGCCGTCGCGTTGCCCGGGAGAGTGCACTATGACCACGATCCTCGATTGGCTCGCCTGGCCCTTCCAGTTCCCCTTCATGGTTCAGGCCATGGTCATTTCCGTGCTGGTCGCGATCCCGACCGCGCTGCTCTCGTGCTTCCTCGTCCTCAAGGGCTGGTCGCTGATGGGCGATGCCATTTCCCATGCCGTGCTGCCAGGGGTGGTCCTGGCCTATATGGTCGGCCTGCCGCTGGGGGTAGGGGCCTTCATCGCCGGCATGGTCTGCGCCCTCTCGGTGGGCTTCCTCAAGGAGAATTCCCGCATCAAGGAAGATACGGTCATGGGCGTGGTCTTTGCCGGTCTCTTCGGGCTCGGCATCGTGCTCTACACCGCCATCACCACCGATGTGCACCTGGACCATATCCTTTTCGGCAATATGCTCGGCGTCGATCGCGGCGACGTCACGCTGGCTTTGGTCATAGCCCTTGTGGTCGTGGCAGCCGTCGCCGCCAAGTGGCGCGATCTCATGCTCTTCATCTTCGATCCGCAGCAGGCGGGGGCCATCGGGCTCAATACGCGGGTGCTCCACTATGGCCTCCTCGTCATGATCTCGCTGACCATTGTCAGCGCGCTGCAGGCGGTCGGCATCGTGCTGGTCATTGCCCTCCTGATCGCCCCCGGCGCCATTGCTTTCCTCATTACCCGGCGTTTCGGGATCATGCTGCTGGTGGCGGTGGGCGTATCGGTGACCTGCAGCCTCCTGGGCGTCTATCTCAGCTTCTTCATCGACAGCGCCCCGGCACCCACCATCGTGCTGCTGATGAGCGCCTGCTTCGTGGTGGCCTTCCTCGTGACGCAACGGCGGAGCGTGGCCGCGGTCTGAGATTTATCCCCGACCCGGCCATCGCCCGCCAAACTGGGCTCCAGTTCACTCCTGGAGCCCTTTCATGAACGACACAGCCCGCCTTTCCCTGCCCTTCATCATGGCCGGACAGGCCCTCAAGCACATCACCCACAATGATGCCCTCAACCGGCTCGATGCGCTGGTGCAGCCGGTGGTGGAATCCACGGCGCTGGCCACGCCACCGGTTTCTCCGCTGCCCGGCGAGGCCTGGGTCGTCCCCGGCGGCGCAACCGGTGCCTGGGCCGGCCACAGTGGCGAGATCGCCGCCTGGCAGGATGGCGCCTGGAGCTTTTTCGACCCGGCCGAAGGCTGGCAGGTCTTCGACCGCGCCAGCGACGCGCTGCTGATCTTTTCCGGCAGCGCCTGGATCGCGGTGGCCGCCACCGGCGCGGGCCTGCCTCGCCTGGGCGTCAATGCCAGCGCGGATGCGACCAACCGTCTGGCGGTCGCCTCGGCTGCGACGCTCCTCACCCATGACGGCGCCGGACACCAGCTCAAGCTCAACAAGGCCTCGGGCGGCGATACGGCCAGCCTGCTGTTCCAGTCCAACTGGTCGGGGCGGGCGGAAATGGGCCTGATGGGCGACAATCATTGGCGCATCAAGGTGAGCCCCGACGGCTCTGCCTGGAGCGATGCTCTTGCGGTGGATGCCAGCACGAACGCCGTGAGCGTGACGGGCGTGCTGCGCCCTGTTGCCGACAATGCCGTCACGCTCGGTGCCAGCGGCGCGCGCTGGTCCGCCGTCTGGTCGGCCACCGGCACGATCCAGACCTCGGATGCGCGAGACAAGACGTC
>CAMLKN010000159.1 GCA_946480655.1 uncultured Devosia sp.
CGGCCGGCCAGCGGGCCGTCATTGATGCGGAAGGTGACCGAAAGAGTCGGCGGATCGATCGGCTTGGCCTTGATCGGGGTGGTGACGGAGGGAACGCAGATCGTGTCGGCCACGGTCGAGGTTTCGAGGCCGGCAATGGCGACTATGTCGCCCGCTTCACCCACTTCGATGGGCGCACGTTCGAGACCACGGAAGGCCAGAACCTTGGAGACGCGGCCCTTTTCGACTTCCTTGCCCTCGCGGTTGAGGGTGTGGATGGCATCGCCCGCCTTGACGGAACCCGACGCGATACGGCCGGTCAGGATGCGCCCGAGGAAGGGGTTGCGCTCGATGGTGGTGACCAGCATGCGGAACGGGCCTTCCTCGACGGTCGGCTCGGGAACATGTTCGACGACCTTGTCGAGCAGCGGGGCCAGGGTTTCCTTCGGGCCCGACGGATCCTCGGCCATCCAGCCCTGCTTGGCCGAACCATAGAGAACCGGGAAATCGAGCTGTTCGGAGGTGGCATCGAGGGCGACGAAGAGGTCAAAGACCTCGTCGAGCACTTCGAGGTGCCGCTCGTCGGACTTGTCGATCTTGTTGATGGCGACGATCGGGCGGAGGCCCTGGGCCAGCGCCTTGCCGAGCACGAACTTGGTCTGCGGCATCGGGCCCTCGGCGGCGTCGACGAGGATCACCACGCCATCGACCATGGAGAGGATACGCTCCACTTCGCCGCCGAAGTCGGCGTGGCCGGGCGTGTCCACGATATTGATGCGGGTATCCTTCCACATCAGCGACGTGACCTTGGCCAGGATGGTGATGCCGCGCTCGCGCTCGATGTCATTGCTGTCCATGGCGCGTTCTTCGACGCGTTCATTCTCGCGGAAGGAGCCGGACTGCTTGAGCAGCACGTCGATCAGCGTGGTCTTGCCATGGTCGACGTGGGCGATGATGGCGATATTGCGCAGGGACATCAGGGTCAGCCTTGTTGGCACGATCCACGAAACCGGCCCCACGGGAGTACTCTCGTGCGGGACGGTCAGGACGGACCATGCGGTATGGAATTGCCAGCGCCAAATACGGGAACGGCCCGGCAGTTTGCGCGGCTCTTACAGCAAGGGGGGCAAATTCACAAGGTTTCAATCTGCAGGGCGGGGTTGCAACCCCCCTCACCCGTCCAGTCAGGACCACGAAGTTCCGTCCTCGGGCTTGACCCGAGGACCGCTCACGGCAGCACGGTAGCGTCGGTGGGCGCGAATGTTGGCCCTCGGGTCGAGCCCGAGGGCGGCGCGGAGATGGGATCAGGTCGTGGCCCTACTTCAACGACCGCGGCAGGTCCCCCGATTGCCAGAGCCCCAGGCCAAAACCATCGGGATCCAGAAAATCGGCGCTCCAGCCGCCGGGGGCTTCGGAGACCGGGGTGACGATATTGACGCCCTTTTCAGCCAGTTCGGCGACGACATCGTCGATGCCACCCTCATCGAGTTCGAAGACGATGGCCGGGGTATTGCCGCGCACCCCGTCCATCTCGAAAAAGATGAGATCGGGGCCGTCTTCGATACTGGCCTGCAGCCAATAGGGCTCGGCCCCTTCCATGCGCTCGAGTTGCAGACCCAGCGTCTGATTGTAGAAGGCTTCGGTGCGGGCGATGTCCGCGACATAGAAGACAATGCTGACTTTTTTCGGCTTGAGACCCATGGCGGGCTCCTTTTGCTGATCGACAATGGCCTATTGCCGCGGATGGGCATTTTGTGAGCTGCGCACCACAAACAAATGTCCATCCGGATCGTGACTGGCAAAACTGCCGCCATGCTTGAGCAGGGCCGGCAGCAGGGCGTCGCGAATGCGGCCATAAGCGAGGTCGAGATGGAGCCCGGTCAGTTCGCCCGGCGCTGACAGGCCCCTGGCGACCAGATGCCGTTTGAGGGCACTGACCCGCTGGCGCAGGGCCGTGTCGGGAAGGCGCAGGAGCCAGGCGATCTCGCGGCGGTTGTGACCTGTCATGACCAGCGCCGCCAGGGTCCTGAGCGCCGGTGGCAATCCCTCCAGAATGTCGGGCAGGGCAAGATCCGCCCCTGACTGCGGCGCGGCGCGGGTTTGCTGCCAGAGGTGATCGCGGCGCTGGCTGCGCCGGGCGCCGCGGGCCGCCATGCGGGCACGGTTGCGCACCACGCCGCAAAGCCAGCGCTGGTTTTCGACATCGTCGAGATCGACGCGCCCCTGTTCGATCGCGATGAGCAGGGCATCCTGCACCACGTCCTCGGCCATGGCGGCCCCGGCCTCGCTGCGGGCAATCGTCTTCAACCTGTCGTGGAACCCCGTGCGCATGGCACCAGAGTGACAGCCGCGGCACCTGTCGGCAAGCGCGGGGCGATCAGGACGCCTTGCGCTCCAGCGGGTACTTGGCGGCCTCGGCATGCAGGAGATTGGCCAGGGCCTTGGGCTTCAATGGCGGCGAGAACAGGAAACCCTGGACTTCCGACACGCCATGCTCACGCACCATGGCCAGCTGTTCCTCGGTTTCCACGCCCTCGGCCGTCGTCGACATGCCCAGCGACTGGCCCAGCCCGATCACCGCCTTGATGATGGCCTGGCTGTCGGCGCGGGTGGTCAGGTCGCGCATGAAGGAGCGGTCGATCTTGATCTTGTCGAAAGGGAACGATCTCAGATAGCTCAGCGACGAATAGCCGGTGCCGAAATCATCCATCGAAATGCGCACGCCCATGTCGCGCAGTTCATGGAGGGCCGCAATGGTCGATTCGCTGTCCGAAAGGATGAGGCTCTCGGTGATTTCCAGCTCCAGCCGCGTCGGTTCCAGCTTGGCCTGGCTCAGCGCAGCCTTGACCTGGCTCACCAGGGCCTTGTGACGGAATTGCACCGGGGACAGGTTGACGGCAACGCGCACATCGCTGGGCCAGGTCGCTGCGGCCTGGCAGGCCTCGTGCAGCACCCATTCGCCAATGGGCACGATCAGCCCGGTTTCTTCGGCCACCGGCACGAATTCGGCCGGCGAAACCGTGCGGTCGTCGTGATCCCAGCGCAGCAGCGCCTCGACGCAGGTGACGCGGTCTTCCTCGAGGCTGAGCAGGGGCTGGAACATCAGCCGCAATTCGTCCCGCTGCATGGCGAGCCGGAGGCCCGCTTCGATGGAGCGGCGCTGCTGCAGTTCGGCATCCATGCCGGTTTCGAAGAAGTGGTAGGTGGAACGGCCCTCCGACTTGGCCTTGTAGAGCGCCAGGTCGGCATTCTTGACCAGCTGGTCGGTGGTGGTACCGTCCCCCGGCCCCACGGCAATGCCGACCGAGGCGCCGATCTCGATCTGCTGGCCGCCGATATTCATGGGCGCGCGCATGGCCTTGACGATGCGGTCGGCCACCTTGGCCGCCATGTCCACCCCGTCGATGGGGCGCAGCAGCAGGGCAAATTCGTCGCCCCCGAGCCGCGCCAGCAGGTCGGTTTCCCGCGTCGTGCCCCACAGGCGGACGGCCGCCTGCTTGATGACCTCGTCGCCCACCGCATGGCCCAGCGTGTCGTTGACGGCCTTGAAATGATCCAGATCGATATAGAGGACGGCCGCCATTTCATTGCGCTGGAGCGCTGCCTCGGCCCGCGCCATCTGCTCGAGAAATTCGATGCGATTGGGCAGGTCGGTCAGCGCATCGTGGCGGGCCAGGTGCTGGATGCGGGCCTCGGCCTGGCGCTGCTCGGTGATGTCCTCATGGGTGGACACCCAGCCGCCATCCTTCATCGGATGGTGCTGCATCAGGATGGTGCGGCCGTTGAGCTCGTGGATGTTCTTGCCATATTCCCGGCGCGAAATGACCTCGCGGCGCCAGGCGATATACTCTTCCTTGGTGCCGCCGGTCGACATGCCCATGTCGAACAGGTGCGCCAGGATGTCCTCGAGCTGGCTGCCGGGCTTCAGGAGGTTGATCGGCAGGTTGTAGATGCGCGCATAGGGCTCGTTGCAGATGACGAGGCGCCCGCGGGCATCCATCATGCACAGGCCAATGGAGATATTGTTGACCGCCGCATCGAGGCGGATGTTCTGCCGCTCGAGCTCCAGCTTGCGCTTCTGCTGGCTTTCCGAGCGGGCAATCTCGTCGGTGATGTCCTCGTGGGTCACCACCCAGCCCAATTGCTCGGAATAGACATGGGCGGTTTCGATGATGCGGCCGCCGGCCACCACTTCCTGGGCCTTGTGCCGGGCGCCGCTGCGGTTGGCGAGAAGCTCGCTGGTATAGTGTTCGTAGAAGTGGTCGGCGCTCTGGCCGGGATGGTTGCCCAGCCGCGCGGAAAGGTGCACCACATCTTCCAGCGTCATGCCGCGATGGATCGCATCCTCGGAAAAGCCGTAGAAATCACGGTAGTGCTTGTTCCACATCAACAGGCGGAACTGGGGCGACCAAACGCAGAAACCGTAGGGAATGCTTTCGAGCGCCGCGTCCAAGAGCAGCGCTTCGGCAACCTCCCCAACCTTGCCGACGTCATCCGACCGCATCGAACCCCCAGTCCAAGAGCCAAATCGCGACGCTGGCGGCAAGCTAATCTTGGCTTCTTAACGAGCCATTAAATGTGACGATTTGAATGCGATTCGTGATCCGGGGCGAGCCTAAACCCGCCCCGAACCCATAATTTCAGCCCCGCGCCTTGGCGTTGCGCGCCGCCCAGGTCTTGAGCCTGAGGCCATTGAGCCGGATGAAACCGGCGGCGTCCTTGTGGTCATAGGCCACGGCGCCCTCTTCGAAGGTCACGAGGTCCATCGAATAGAGCGAGTTTGGCGAGGTGCGGGCGATGACGCTGGCCGAGCCCTTGTAGAGCTTCACCGTGACCTCGCCCGTGACATAGGCCTGGCTCTTGTCGATCAGCGCCTGCAGCATTTCGCGCTCGGGCGAGAACCAGAAGCCATTGTAGATGAGCTCGGCATATTTGGGCATGAGCTCATCCTTGAGATGGGCTTCGCCGCGATCGAGCGTGATCGATTCAATGCCGCGATGCGCCACGAGGAGGATGGTGCCGCCGGGGGTTTCGTAGAGGCCGCGGCTCTTCATGCCGACGAAGCGGTTTTCCACGAGATCGAGGCGCCCGACGCCATGCTTTCCGCCCAGCTCGTTGAGCTTGGTCAGCAGCGCGGCGGGGCTCAGCGTGACACCGTTCACGGAGACCGGATCGCCCTTTTCGTAGCCGATGGTGATGATTTCGGCCTGGTCCGGTGCCTTTTCCGGATCGACGGTACGCTGCGGCACATAGTCGGGATAGGGCACGCCGGGATCTTCGAGCACCATGCCTTCGGACGAGGTGTGCAGCAGATTGGCGTCGACCGAGAACGGAGCCTCGCCGCGCTTGTCCTTGGCGATCGGAATCTGGTTGCGCTCGGCATATTCGAGCAGCGCCGTGCGCGAGCGCAGGTCCCATTCGCGCCAGGGAGCGATGACCTTGATGGAAGGGTCGAGCGCATTGGCAGTCAATTCGAACCGGACCTGGTCATTGCCCTTGCCGGTGGCGCCATGGGAAATGGCGTCGGCGCCCGTTTCCTGGGCAATTTCGACGAGGCGCTTGGCGATCAGCGGGCGGGCGATGGAGGTGCCGAGCAGATACTGGCCCTCATAGACGGTATTGGCCCGGAACATCGGGAAGACGAAATCGCGCACGAATTCCTCGCGCAGGTC
>CAMLKN010000160.1 GCA_946480655.1 uncultured Devosia sp.
CTGGTGCTGGCGCTCAACAAGCGCGCCCATGGCCGCATCGGCAGCCAGTTCGAGCATCGCAAGACGACAAAGAGCTATATCGCCCGCGTGGCGGGCATCATCGAAGCCGATAGCGGCCTCATCGACCTGCCGCTGGCCACCGACTGGCTCAACAAGCCGCGGCAGAAGGTGGACCATGATCATGGCCGCTCGGCGCAGACCGAATGGCATGTGATCGAGCGGGAGGCCAATGCCACTCGGGTGCGCCTTGTCCCCCTGACCGGCCGCACGCATCAGTTGCGGGTTCACATGAAGGCCATCGGCCATGTGATTCTGGGCGATGCGTTTTATGCCGATGGCGAGGCGCTCGTGGCCGCCGACCGGCTGCAGCTGCATGCGGCGGAACTGGGCTTCACCCATCCGACTACGGGTGTGTTCACGACCTACGTCGCGCCGACCCCGTTCTGATCACTCTGCCTCGCCGATATAGCCCACCTCGATGCGCTGGAAGAGGCTGCCCTCTTTCATCGTATCCAGCCAACGGCGGAAATCGGGGACATCCTTGAAGCCAGCGCGCCGGGCTTCGGCGTCGGTGACATCGTCGGGCGACATGTCGGTGATCGACTTGATGGCGAGCAGGCCGACCTTGGTCTTGAGCGTGCCGCCGGGCTTTACAGTCGGCCGGTTCCAGCGCCGGAAGATAAGGTCTACCTTGCCGGCCTTGATCTCTTCGAGGAGGTCGCGCTTGAGCAGCATCAGTCCAGCACCGCCGTGGCCGTGATTTCGATCCTGAGACCCTTGGCCAGCAGCTCCTTGACCACGACCGTGGCGCGGACCGGATAGGGCTGGGTGGTGAAATACTCGCGATAGACTGCGTTCATACCGGCGGCATCGGCGCTGTCGATGAGGAATATCTGGACCATGACCAGATTGCGCAGCGTACCGCCGGCTGCCTTGAGCGCAATTTCGAGATTCTGGATGCAGCGGCGCGCCTGCAGCTCAATGCCGCCCTCGACGATGTCGCCCGTTGCCGGATCCTCGGCAATTGCGACCAGCCAGAGATGCTTGCCAGCCCGCACCGCGTCGCTGATGGGGGCGCTGGATGGCGCAATACCGGTTTCGATGCGTTCGATCATCTGGTCCTGTCTGTTCGTTGGGCAGGCGGCGACCTTTGCCGTCATCTATCGCAAATCAGGTCGACATCCCTGTAACGCCAACCCCTCCAATTGACCAGTTCTTCGCAGCATCAAGCTATTGCACCGGGCACCGAGCGGCGCCGCCTACGTGAAACCAGATGATTGCCGGCCGGCGATGATTGGCGATAGGATAACGACCAGCAAAAAGCGGCCGATGCTTGCCAGAGGGAAGCAAATGAAGTCGTTTCTGTCCAAGGTCTTTGTTTGCGCCTGCACCTTTTTTGCGCTGTTGGCAGCAAATGTAGGTGCCCAATCCGACCCCAAGTTCGTCCTGCTCCCGGAGGAACAGGCCATCGCCATGCAAAACGCCATGGAGGATGGGACAAGGCTCACGCCCTACGACAAGGGATTCCTATTGTGGACGGCCATTCTTCTCTCGTCCCCCGACTGCGGAATTGTCAGCGAGCAAGAGAAGCGCGATCTGGAACTGTCGACCCTCGAAGCGACAATTTCGACAACCCTGACCAACCCCGTTGAGATGATGCAGGCGCAATTCGACTCGCACGCTCACTTCGCAACGATTGCAGCACTGTCCAATCCCTGTGCCTCCGATGAGCGCGACAGCTCGCGGCAACTGATTTATGACATCGTTGACGTTCTGGCCCAGGATAACGTGGGGTCACGATCAGACATTGTCAAAGATCTGGAAGACCAGGGCATCCTGCCCGAAAGCGAAGCGAATGAGCTGCCCCAAGGGCTCGCAACCGCGCCTCTCGACAAGTCTGAAGTGATGCCTCTTGGGCGGCACAGCATTGACTTGATGTGCATCTCGGGCGCCACCGATGGCTCAGGCGATATCTGCGACAGGATCCAGCAGCTGATCGGTTCACGGACGCACCAGACCATCAGGTGCGTGTATGGCCCATTCAATCAAGATGGTACTGGATTTGAGACCTATCAATTCTGGTACGGCACAATGCCCGACGACCTGGAGACTTACGCAATCGACGGGAAACGCCACCCCTTCAGCCCATTAGGGACGGCCGCCATCAATGAATGTCCGGCCAACAGCCAGGCAGCTCTGGACTTTCGAACCACGAACAGCTTCTGAAAATTGTGGTGCGGGCGGCGGGATTTGAACCCGCATGACCAAGGTCGAGGCATTTTAAGTGCCTTGCGTCTACCGATTTCGCCACGCCCGCAGCATCGCCACAACCTAGTATCGTCGGACTTGTCAGATGGCAATTGAGTTGCCTCGGCACCACCCGGCCTTGCGCCCAGGCATGACCTCTTGACCAAACCCCGGGGAGACAAGCCCACACACATCCGGACCTTGCCTGTGTCATCTGGCGTTTTCGCCGGCCTCAGAGCCTACCGAGGTTGTCCGTCACGGCGCGACCGGGAGTGTCGGCAACAACCGCCTTCACGCCGGACTTTCCGCTCTGCGCGTGCTCGCGGCGCCATGAACCGGGCGAGATGCCGACGAACTTCTTGAAGGCGCGGCCGAAAGCGGCCTCGGATTCGTAGCCGACTTCCGCCCCCACCTGAGCAACGCTGATGCCGGGCAGTTCGAGCCTTCGGGCCGCCAATTGCATGCGCCAGCTCGCGAGGTAGTGCATCGGCGCCATGCCGACAAAGTGGGTGAAGCGATCGGCAAAGACCGAGCGGGACAGGCCCACTCCATGGGCCAAAGCCTCAATGGTCCAGTCATGGGCGGGACGGCCATGGATCAGGTGAAGGGCCAGGGCGATCTGCGGGTGCCTGAGGCTCGAGAGCCACCCTGGCTGGTCCGCCGGCAGCTCGCGGATGTGCTGGCGGACGACCTCGATGAACAAGAGCTCTGCGAGCCGGGCCAGCGCCGTCTCGCCGCCTGCGTCTCGGCGCGCCGTTTCCGACACGGCGTGGCGAACCAGATGCGACAGCCACCCCCGGTTCGCCGCCGCCCGGCCGTGCAGGACCCGCGGCAAGGACGTGAGGAAGGGATTGTAGGGTCGCACATCGCAGCCCAGATAACCGCAGACGAAGCGGCAGGACGCATCGCCGGACCCCTGGTTCACCACATAGGGCAATTGGTGGTCGATCGGGTGCATGTACATGGCCATGTCTGGCGCCGCACGCATGCCGATGGTCGAACAGAGCACATGCGCATCATCCATCGGGAAGGCGACGACATCCCCGGCTTCGAGACGGACCGGATCTGCCGACCCGTCGGTCAGCTCGGCCCAGCAGCAGCCCTCCAGAAGCGTATGGAAATAGAAGACGTATTGGGCACTGGGCATGACCCGCTCGGCTATGATCGAGGCCTTGGGCGCCTCGGCCACCCATTCCTTGCGAAAGGTGCTGTCGAAGAAAATGGCGCCGGTCAGCCGCACGCCGGCCAGCACGTCTGAAAGGACGTCCATTGTCTCACCTCCCGCCGCCAAAGCGATTGCGGTGCAGGATGAGGCAGCCGGCAAGCTTCGGGCAACAATTGGGTCGATCAGGGCGATAGGGTCTGCCTCCGCGCAATGCCCGTCAACAGGTTTGTCAGGTTCGGACGCTTGAGCAATGAAACCGGACGGCAGAACATGGGAAACGCCCCGCCCCGGGCCTAGCCTCCCTGCCCGCCAATGGCGACCATGGGGAGGAGACCATGAACGAAGATACCATCACCAGTTTTGCGGGCAACATGCGCGGCCCGGTCATCCGGCGGGGAGATCCGGACTACGAGGAAGCGCGCAAGCTTTACAACGGCATGATCGACAAGCATCCACGGCTGATCGCCCGCTGCGCCGACGTCGCCGACGTCATCACCGCCGTCAATTTCGGACGCGACAACAAGCTCGACATCGCCATTCGCGGCGGCGGCCACAATGGTCCGGGCCTGGGCAGCGTCGAGGATGGCCTGGTCATCGACCTCTCGAGTATGAAGGGCGTGCATGTCGACCCGGCCGCGGGGACCGTTCGCGTCGAACCCGGCTGTACCTCGGGCGATGTCGACCACGCCACCCATGCCTTCGGCCTCGCCGTACCCTTCGGCATCGTCTCGACCACCGGCGTGGGCGGGCTGACCCTGGGCGGCGGCACGGGCTACCTGACGCGGCAATGTGGATTGACCATCGACAATCTCGTTTCCGCCGACGTGGTGACGGCCGACGGTAGTTTCCGGACCGCGAGCGCGACAGAAAATCCGGACCTGTTCTGGGCTCTGCGCGGCGGCGGCGGCAATTTCGGTGTCGTCACCAGCTTCGTGTTCCGTGCCCACAAGGTGAAGGACGTGTTCGCCGGCCCGATCTTCTGGGATGCGGCACAGCATGGCGCCCAGGTCATGCGCGCCTATCGCGACTTCCTGCCCACCGCACCAGAAAACCTTGGTGCCTTTGTCGGCCTCAAGACGGTGCCATCCATGGATCCATTCCCCCGCGAGCACTGGGGCAAGCGCGCCTGCGCGGTCATTTCATGCTTCAACGGGCCAGAGGCCGAAGGCAGGGCGGCCATGGCCCCGCTCATCGGCAAGCTGCCCGAACCGTTCTTCAACTGGATGAGCACCATGCCCTTCCCGGCACTGCAATCCATGTTCGACCCGTTCTTCCCCAAGGGCCTGCAATGGTACTGGAAAGGCGACTTCGTCAACGAACTGACGGACGAGGCGATAGACGCCCATATCGCCCACGCCAGGAATGCGCCGAGCGAACTTTCGCTCATGCATCTCTACCCCATCGACGGGGCCGTGCACCGGACCGCCAAAGGCGATACGCCCTGGGGCGCAAGGGACGCAACCTGGTCCATGGTCATTGCCGGCATTGACGCCAATCCGCAGATGGCCGGGCGACTGACGCGCTGGGGGCGGGACTATTGGGAAGCCCTGCACCGCTTCAACCGGGATGGCGCCTATGTCAACTTCCTGATGGACGACGAGGACGAGGGCCGCGTCGAGGCCAGCTATGGCGCCAACTATGCGCGGCTGGCGTCGATCAAGGCCAAGTTCGATCCGGCCAACCTCTTCCACGTCAACCAGAATATCCGGCCGCACCACTAGGCGATTTGGGTCCCCTGCTCCGGCAGGGGACCTTCCGGTCGTAGCGGCAGCACGAGGCCGCTAAGCTCACGGCAACCTTTCTCGACAATGATGGCGCTCGGCCCTGTTGGCCGCCCTTGTGTATTGAGTAAGGCGTTGCAATGTCGGCCCATGCCCTCAACCTCGACGAATTCGACACCCCGCCGGGGGCCGGTATCGCCGCTACCCGCCAGTTCGTCACCTTCACCTGTGCCGGCCAGAATTTCGGCATCGACATCATGTCCATGCGCGAAATCCGCAACTGGAGCCCGGTGACGCCCCTGCCTGCCCAGAAACCCGACGTGCTCGGCGTCATCGACATCCGCGGCCGCGTCGTCCCCGTCCACGACCTGGCCCTGCGCATCGGCTGCTCGGCCGAGCGCCAGACGCAGCATGACGGCAAGGTCATCCTCGTCCTCAAGGTCGCAGGCCACGACATGGGCCTGCTTGTGGACAGCGTCTCGGACATCATCGAGATCAA
>CAMLKN010000161.1 GCA_946480655.1 uncultured Devosia sp.
GTGGCCAATGCCGCGCTCTTTCTCGCCTCCGACGCCGCATCGGGCATTACCGGCGTCACCATTCCCGTCGATGCCGGCCTCACCGCCGGCAATCTGCGCTTCGTCAACGAGGTCCTCCTGGCCAAATGACCCATTATTCCCAGCTCGACACCCCCGCCGTCCTCATCGACCTCGATCGCGCCGAAGCCAATCTCCGACATGCGCAGGCATCCGCCGACAAGGCGGGCATCGCCCTGCGCCCCCATATCAAGACCCACAAGCTGCCCTACTTTGCCAAGAGGCAGGTGGACCTGGGCGCCGTCGGCATCACCGTGCAGAAGCTGGGCGAAGCCGAGGTCATGGCCGATGCCGGCCTTACCGATATCCTGCTGACTTTCAACATCATCGGCGCCGCCAAGCTCAAGCGCTTGCAGGCCCTCCATGACCGGGTCACCATCCGCGTCGTCGCCGATAGCGCGGAATGCGTGGCCGGCCTCGCGTCAACCTTCACCGATCCGGCAAAGCCCCTTGGCGTCTTTGTCGAATGCGATACCGGCATGGGCCGTTGTGGCGTGCAGTCGCCCGCTGCCGCTATCGATCTTGCCCGCCAGATTCTCGCCGCGCCGGGCCTCGCCTTTGCCGGCCTCATGACCTATCCGGCGGCCGGAAAGTATCAGGCCGCCGCGCAATGGCTTGCCGACGCCAGGGCGGCCTTCTCTGCCGCCGGTATCGGCCTGCCCGCCATCACCACCGGCGGCACGCCCGACATCTGGCATATGGACGAGGCGGCGCGCGTTGCCACCGAATACCGCCCCGGCACCTATATCTACATGGATCGCTCCCAGGTCGCGGCCGGCGCCGCGACTTTCGACGATTGCGCCCTGACCGTGCTGGCCACCGTCGTCTCCCGCCCCACCGAAAACCGCGCCATCATCGACGCCGGCTCGAAAGCGCTGACCAGCGATCTGCTTGGTCTGGTGGGTCACGGCTATGTCGTCGAGTATCCGGATGCGAAGGTCGTGGGTCTTAGCGAAGAGCACGGCACGCTCGACGTTTCGGCCTGCGCCACCAAGCCCAGGATCGGCGACACGATCCGCATCATCCCCAATCACTGCTGCCCGGTGACCAACCTCTTCGACCGCGTCAATCTGATCCGCAACGGCGAACTGGTGGAAACGGTCGCGGTCGCCGCGCGGGGCCGGGTGGATTGACCGGGCTTGCCTCCTCCGGGGCGCCATGAAACTCTCGCGCCAACAAGAGGAGCAAGAAAATGGCCGATCCGAACCAGCGCATCGCCGTATCCACCTGGTCGCTGCATCGCTACCTGGGCACGATCTATCCCCACGATACCAGCACCGATGCCATAGGCGACGGCGATGACCGGTATGGCGAAGGCGAAGAATCGCTGCTCGGCCTGCCCTCGGTCCTCGCCAATCACGGCTATGACCGGCTCGAAATCGTCTCCTTCCACCTGCGCAGCCGCGACCCTGTCTACCTTGGCGAATTGCGCGACCAGCTCAATGTTTCCGGCGTGACCCTGCAGACCCTGCTGATCGATGCCGGCGACATGACTGATCCTGTAAACGGAGCGCAGGAGACACGCTGGATCGCCGGCTGGGTCGATGTCGCCAACGCGCTTGGCGCCGAAAACGCGCGCATCATTGCCGGCAAGCAGAAGCCGACGCCCGAGACCATCGCCCGCTCGGTGGCCGGTTTCAGGGAACTGCTGGCGCTCAATGCCGGCTCGCCGCTCAAGCTCGTGACCGAGAACTGGTTCGACCTGCTTTCGACGCCTGACGCGGTGCACGAAGTGCTCGACCGCCTGGAAGGGCAGGTGGGGCTCCTGGCCGATTTCGGCAACTGGACCGGGCCGGACAAGTATGAGGGGCTCAAATCAATCTTCCCCCGCGCCTCGCTCTGCCACGCCAAGGCCAGTTTTGAGGGCGGGCAGCTCGATGAAGCCGACTATGGCCTCTGCGTCGGGGTGGCCGAGGAAGCCGGCTATGCCGGCCCCTATACGCTGATCTTCGATGCCGAACATCCCGGCGAATGGGCCGGGCTGTCCGAGGAACGGGATTTCATTCTCAGCCGCATTGGCTAGGGCACTCACCTTCCGAGGATCGTGATCGCGCGGAAGCCTGTTGTTAAGGCTCTTGGCGGACTATGACAGAATGGTAACGCCACGCGCCAGACCCCGTCCTGCGCCCGTCCCCGACGCTTTGCGTTCGGCGGCGACACTGACGCGTCTCCTCGATGCCGCGCCCTTGGGCATGCTGGTGACGACGCTCGAAGGTGTGGCGGTCTATGCCAATCCCGCTTTTGGCGACCTGCTCGGATTTCGCCCCGAGCCCGGCCAGGCCTTCGGCTTTGCCGATCTCATTGCCGATGAAGGTGGTGCGGTCGCCCGGTTGCACTTCGACAGGCTGCTGCGGGGCGAGGTTCAGGTCAGCCGCGGCGAATATCAGATGCGTCATGCCAACGGGCATCCCGTCTGGGTCATGGCAGGCGCCACGATCCTGCCAGCCGAGGCGGAAACGCCGGCACTGATCCTCGTGCAGCTGACGAGCATTGAACTGCAGAAGCGGGCCGAAGAGGCATTGGTCTATTCGGAAAGCCGGTGGAATTCCGCGCTTGAAAGCGCTCGGCAAGGCGTATGGGATTACGACATGCGCAAGGATCGCATGTTCTACTCGCATATGTGGCGGGTTCTGCGTGGCATTCCCGACGACGAGGTGATCGGGGAAGACCACGATCTGAGCTGGCTCGACCGCATCCACCCCGATGATCGCGAACGCGCCCGCACCGACAGCAAGAAGCAGGGTCTGGGCGTAGAGGGGTATGACACGCTCGAATATCGCGAGATGACCCGGCAGGGCCAATACATCTGGATTCTCAGCCGCGGCAAGCCGATCGAGTGGGACGAGCATGGCAAAGTGCTCCGCAGCGTGGGTATCGACACCGACATTACGCACCTCAAGGTCATGGAGCAGGAACTAGCGGCTGAAAAGGAGCGCCTGCGCGTGACCCTTGAAGCCATGGCCGACGGCATGATCTCGACCGACATGGACGGCGTCGTTGTCTTTATGAATCCGGCCGGCGAGAAATTGACCGGCCTGCGCGCCGCCGATGCCGTGGGAAAAAAGGCAAGCGAAGTCTTCCGCTTGCGCCGGGAGAGCGACAATGCTCCCTTGCCCTGCCCGGTGGACGACAGCCTCAGCAGCGGTATTCAGGTGCGTGCCGACGATGACAGCATTCTGTGCGCCCATGATGGGAGGCAACTCGATATCCGCTGCACCGCATCGCCGGTCCTTGGTGAAAATGGCGTGCTCGCGGGCGCTGTGCTCGTGTTTCAGGACGTGACCCAGAGCCGGGCCCTGCAACGCCAGCTCGCCTATTCGGCCGCCCATGACGACCTCACCGGCCTGCCAAACCGCGCCGCCTTCGAGCGGGCGCTGAACGACGCCATCGCTTCAGCCCGCAATGGCCGCAGGTCCCATTGCCTCATCTATCTCGACCTCGATCGCTTCAAGCCCGTCAATGACACGGCCGGGCACGCCGCTGGTGACGCCCTGCTGCGACAGGTCGCGCAGACAATCCGGGGTGTGTGCCGCAGCCACGACCTAGCCGCTCGCATCGGCGGAGACGAGTTTGCGGTGATCCTCGAGGATTGCCCGCTCGAGAATGGGCGCATGGTGGCCGAGAAGATCGTCCGGGCCATTGGCGCGCTGGCCTTTGCCTGGGTCGGGCGGACCTACCATATCGGCGCCAGCGCCGGGATCACGGCCATAGAAGCAAAACCCGCATCATCGCTGGGCTTCGTGGGCGAAGCCGACGCTGCCTGCTACGCTGCCAAGGCGCAGGGGCGCAGTCGCGTCATCGCCTTCGCCGAGATGAACCTGCCCCAGCCGTAGCCCGCGTCAGGCCGAGGGTAGGTATGTCTCTGCCGCCAGCGCCACAAAGCTCTTCATCGCCGCCGACATGGGGCTCGACTTGCGCCGCGCCACCAGCAATTGCCGCATGGCCCAGGGCTCGGCCAGCGGCGCACAGACAAGGTCCGTGCCGGCCAGCAGATGCAGACTCGTCGAGCGCAAAAAGCCGATGCCGAAGCCGGCTTCGACCATGCGCACCAAGGCCGGGAAACTCTCGACCCGGAGCGCCTCGGTCAGCGGCTTGCCCAGTTTTCCGGCCGCTTCGCTGAGCAGGCGGTCAAGGGATCCGGCATGGTGGATGCCGACAATGGCATGCGGCACGACGGTGGAAAACGCGACCGACTTCCGCGGCTCGATCTGCTTGGCCAGCTCATGCTCGGGCGGCACCAATACCCAGACGCGTTCATCCTCGAAGGGGCGGATATCGAAGCGCGAAAAGTCATAATTGTCCGAGACGATGGCGATGTCAGCCTGGCCCTCGTCCAGCGCCAAA
This sequence comes from uncultured Devosia sp., assembly GCA_946480655.1. Next base: position 4,402 of record CAMLKN010000161.1, read on the forward strand.
AGTGCCTTGGCGGCGCCCATTTCGGCAATGGCGATTTCGATGCCGGGAAACTTGGTGGCGAATTTGGCCAGCAATTCCGGCAGGCGTCCGGTCAGCGCCGAACTGGTACAGGCGAGGCGCAGGCTTCCCCGTTGGCCGGAGCCGAAATCGGCCATGATGGCATCGAGATCGGCGATCGAGCGCAGCACCGTGCGGCAGCCTTCGGCATAGGCCTCGCCGGCCTTGGTCAGCTTGACGCCGTGGGCCGAGCGGTCGAAGAGCACGACGCCCAGCCGCGCTTCGAGATCGGAAACGCGCCGGCTAACGGCAGAAGAGGCGATACCCTCGCGCTCTGCGGCACGGCCGATCGAGCCGGTCTCGGCGAGAAGCAGGATAAGCCGCGCGGTTACGCTGTCGAAAGGTGCCATGTCGTCTCCCGCTGGCACCATAACCATTAGGGGACGCCGAGCAAGGACAAGCCGCGGCCGAAATAGAATAATCCAATGGCCGTGACGACCCAGCGGGTCCAGTGGCGGAAGCCGTCGTCGCTCATGCGCTGCAGGATGTGGTAGCCGAGGTTGGTCCCTGCCACGGCAAAGGGCGCCGCGACCAGCACAAGCAACCAATCGCCCTGGCCCATGGCCGTGGCCAGTCCGCCATAGAAGACGACCTTCGACGCATGCGAGATGACCTGCGTCGCCGCCTTGGTGGCAATGATGGTGCGCCGGTCCATGGTAGTGCGGATGAAAAAGATGTCCACCGTCGGACCAGAGGCGCCAACGGCCAGGTTCAGTCCTCCACCGACAAAGCCGCAGATGAAGGCGTGCAGCGGCTTCTGCGCATCCAGACCCAGCCAGTGCTTGGGAATCCAGACCAATATGGGCATGAGCCCGATGACGATACAGACGACGGCCAGGTCCGGGGTGTAGCGGAGGATATAGAGCAGCAGTCCCGCTGCAGCGAGGCCGGTCGAGATCACGCCCAGCACCCGCCAGTCGATATGCGCGCGGCTGAACCAGGCGCGCGATCCATTGGCCACGATCTGGATGGCACCCTGCACCGCAATGGCCGTGGCCACCGGCAACATGGCCAGCAGGATGGCGAGGAGGACGAGGCCGCCCGCCATGCCGAACACGCCCGACAGGGCCGAGGTGGCAAAAACGGCGAGGGCAACGAAAGCCGTGGTCAGCAAGGGGAACATGGGCAATCTCCTGGCCAAGAGATGCACCTCGCTCCCGCTTGGGGCCAT
>CAMLKN010000162.1 GCA_946480655.1 uncultured Devosia sp.
GCTCGCCGCCTATCCGCCGCGGCGGCTATGCTTGACGATTTCGATGCTGTGCGTCCGGATCTTCTTGCGAAGAGTGTTGCGATTGAGCCCCAGCAGATCCGCTGCCTTGATCTGATTGCCGCCGCAGGCATTGAGGGCCATGGCAATCAGCGGCGCCTCGACCTTGTCGATGACCCGCTGGTACATGCCGGGCGGCGGCAGGTTGGGCTCGTGCTCGCGCAGCAACTGGCCGACATGAGTCTCGACGGCCATGGAAATGTCCATCGGCCCGGAAACGGCATTGACCGAGGGGCGATCAACGATGTTGAGCTCGTTCTGCACGATCTCGGCCGAAATCTGCTCGTCGGCATAGAGCGCGGACAGGCGCCGAACCAGGTTCTCCAGCTCGCGGATATTGCCCGGCCAATTGTAGTTCTGCATCAGCCTGATGGCTTCGGGCGATATCGTCTTGGACGGCTCGCCCTCACGCTGCGCCATGCGCAGGAAGTGCTGGACCAAGTCCGTGATATCGTCGATGCGCTCGCGCAGCGGCGGCAGGCGGATCGGGACCACATTGAGACGATAGTAGAGGTCTTCGCGGAACAGGCCCTGCCGGATCATCTGGCTGAGGTCGCGATGCGTGGCCGCCACGATGCGCACATTGGTCTTGATGGCATTGCGGCCACCCACCATCGTGTATTCGCCTTCCTGCAATACTCGCAGAAGCCGGGTCTGCGCATCCATCGGCATGTCGCCGATTTCGTCGAGGAAAAGCGTGCCACCTTCCGCCTGTTCGAACCGGCCGGAGGAGCGGGTATTGGCGCCGGTAAAGGCGCCCTTTTCGTGCCCGAAAAGTTCCGCCTCGATGAGGTCGCGCGGGATGGCGGCCATGTTGATGGCCACGAACGGCCCATTGCGACGCTTGCCGAAATCATGAAGCGCCCGCGCCACCAGTTCCTTGCCGGTGCCGCTCTCGCCGGTGATCATCACCGTGAGATCGGTCTGCATCAGGCGGGCCAGAGCCCGATAGATGTCCTGCATGGCCGTGGAACGCCCGACGAGGGGCATGTTCTCGCCCGGCTCGTCAGCCTTCCGCTCGGCATTGGTGGGCTTCTTGGCATCCGCCAGGGCCCTCGCCACCACCGAGAGTACTTCGGTTATGTCGAAAGGCTTGGGCAGGTATTCGTAGGCGCCCACTTCCGATGCGCGGATCGCGGTCATGAACGTGTTCTGGGCGCTCATGACGATCATGGGCAGCTCGGGGCGCAGCTTCTTGATCTTGGGCATGACCTCGAAGGCATTGCCATCCGGCATGGCCACGTCGGTGATCAGGATGTCCCCTTCCCCGCGGCTCACCCAGTTCCACATGGTGGAAATGTTGCCCGTGGGGCGGACTTCGTATCCGGCGCGGGTCAGGGCCTGGTTGAGCACCATGCGGATGGCGGCATCGTCATCGGCGAGCAGAACGACATGGCTCATGTGGACGGACCCTCTTCGGCGTCGGCGGGAGTCTGGAAGGCACCGCTGGCGACCGGCAGCAGGATGCGGAAACGGGTGCGACCGGGACGGCTGTCGCAGTCGATGACGCCGCCATGATCGCCCACGATCTTGGCCACCAGCGCCAGGCCCAGGCCCGATCCATTGGTCTTGGTGGTGACGAAGGGATCGAACAGGAAAGGCAGGATATCGGGCGGTACGCCCGGCCCATTATCCTCGATGATGATCTCGAGCGGCAGGGAAATGCGCTCAGCCACGCCGGCAACGCTGATGCGAATGCCGGGACGGAACGCAGTCATGATCTTGATTTCAGGTTTCTGAGTTCTCTCAAGCGCTTCCGAGGCGTTCTTGATCAGGTTCAGGAAGATCTGGATCAGCTGGTCGCGATTGCCGAAGACCGGCGGCAGCGACGGGTCGTACTCTTCATAGAAGGTGATGCCGCGCGCCACGCCGTTGCGGGCCAGGAGTTTCACCCGGTCGAGCACGACGTGGATGTTGATCGGCTCGCGCTCCATCGGCCGCTCGTCGCCGAACACTTCCACCCGGTCGATCAGACCGACGATCCGGTCGGTCTCCTCGCGGATGAGGCGGGCAAGAGGAACCTCGTCGGAAGGGATCGTCTGTTCGAGCAGTTGCGCCGCGCCGCGAATGCCCGAGAGCGGGTTCTTGATCTCGTGGGCCAGCATGGAGGCGAGGCCTGTTACTGAGCGCGCGGCGCCGCGCGACACCATCTGCCGATCGATCTTGTCGGCCATGGTGCGTTCCTGGATCAGCATGGCGACACGCCCATCCGTATCCGAGATCGGGCTGGCAAAGACGTCCGCGATGCGTTCGTCCCCGAAGCGGGACGACCCAACCCGCACCCGATACTCCGTCATCGGCGCGCGCCGCTGCACCACAGTTTCGACAAGCGAAATAATGGGCGAGCCGAAGGCGATGAGATCGTCGAGCCGTTGCCGCGTGAGCACGCTCAGTGAAGCGCCGAAAAACGCCTCGGCAGCGTAGTTGACGAACTGGATGCCCCGGTTCTCATCGAGAACGACGATGGGTTGCGGCAATGCCTGCAACACGGCCCGGGCCGGCACCGAATCCACGTCCATCAATACTGCGCTACTCACGCCGCAGCCCTCCACTCACCGGAAAACAGGGTGCCGATCAGTGCCAGCACTTCTTGTGTATTGTCATTGTCGAGCAAGGCCCTGCGGGTCGGCTTGTCGAGCGCGAGGCCAGCCGCCTGGGCATACCAGTCCAGATGCTTGCGTGCGGCCCTCAGGCCCACTTCCTTGCCATAGTCGACCAGCATCCCCTCATAGTGCTCCCGCACCAGGGCGACGAGGTCTGCGCCTTCCGGCGCGGCCTCGGCCTGCTCGCCGGCGAGCCCTGCCCCGATCTGGCCGACGCGCCAGGGCTGGCCCTGCGCGCCACGCCCAAGCATCACCGCAGCGGCGCCCGACTCATCGAGCGCTTGCCGCGCCGAAGCGAGGTCCGTGATGTCGCCATTGACCACGACCGGTACATCCACCGCCTCGACCACGCTGCGCACCAGGCCCCAGCGGGCCGTGCCCTTGTAGAACTGCTGCCGGGTACGGCCATGGACGGTGATCATCTGCGCCCCGGCGCTGACAGCAAGCCGCGCGATTTGCGGGGCGTTGAGACTATCATCGTCCCAGCCCAGCCGCATTTTGACGGTGACAGGACGGGTCGTCGCTGAGGCCACGGCCTCGACAATGGCGAGCGCCTGGTCCGGCACGCGCATCAGGGCCGAACCGGCATAACCATTGGTTACCCGCTTGGCGGGACAACCGAAATTGATGTCGATGATATCGGCGCCTGCGCCTTCGGCAATGCGCGCGCCTTCGGCCATCCACTGCGCCTCGCAACCCGCCAATTGCACCACATGAGGCAACGAGCCGGCTCGCGTGAGCTTGCGGACCATGCCCTCATGCCCGGTCGTCAGGGCAGAGCTGGCAACCATTTCGGATACGACGAGACCGGCTCCGTACCGTTCGGCGATCTCCCGAAAGGGCCGGTCGGTAATGCCCGCCATCGGCGCCAGGAAGGCGCGATTGCGAATAGCATGCCCTCCGATGCTCAATGCACAGGCATTGTCACTCAACGAACTGCCCCAGAATTGTTCAATTTGGCAATGATGCCCGCACAATAATCATTTTCGGGTGCCGCGCAACCGCTTCGCATGGTCGCAGGAGCGGAAATCAGCCCTGCTCTTGCCGCATGGCAGCACCAAGGCTAGACCCTATGGAATGTGACGGTTTCTGCTTCGAAGTGCCTATATCCCCATGCGTCCAAAATCCACAGCCGTCATAATTGTCGCAGCCGGAAAAGGCGAGCGCGCGGGCGCCGACGGCAATACTGAGCCCAAGCAATACCGTCTGGTCGCAGGCAAGCCGGTTCTGGCGCGCACCATTGCTGCCTTCCTTGCCAGCGACAGCGTTACCCATGTGCTGCCCGTCATCCATGCCGATCATACGGACAGATATGCGGCGCTCGGCTTGACAGACACCCGCCTGTTGCCGGCGGTTGCCGGCGGAGCCACGCGGCAGGCTTCAGTGCTCGAAGGGCTCAAGGCGCTGGCGCCGCTGCGCCCGGACCGGGTTCTCATTCAGGACGCGGCAAGGCCCTTCGTCAGCACCGACCTCATCACCCGCATTACGGTCGCACTGGGCGGGCATGACGGCGCGCTGCCTACCCTGCCTGTCACCGACACGATCAAGCGATCGCTCGATGGCGAGCTCGTCGCAACCACTGAAGACCGCAGGCAATTGTTTGCCGCCCAGACCCCGCAGGGCTTCCGCTTTGGTCAGATCTTCTCGGCCCATATGCGCGCCGGCACGGTGCGCCGGGAATTCACCGACGATGCAGAAATCGCCGAATGGGCGGGCCTGCGCGTCGCCATGGTCGAGGGCGACCGCAACAACATCAAGATTACCCACCCCGAAGATTTCGTCCGTGCGGAGCGCATTGCTATGGCAGACCAGGGTTATGAGACCCGCATCGGCACCGGGTACGACGTGCATCCGTTCGCGCCCGGAGACGCCGTCTGGCTATGCGGTGTGAAAATCCCGCATAAGGCAAAACTGCAGGGTCATTCGGACGCCGACGTGGCCCTGCATGCGCTGACCGATGCCATTCTGGGCGCCATAGGCGAGGGCGATATCGGCACCCATTTCCCGCCCAGCGACATGCAGTGGAAAGGCGCTGCCTCGACGCTGTTCCTCCGTCATGCCGGCGACCTGGTGAAAAATCGGGGCGGGCGGATCGTCAATCTGGACGTGACAATTGTCGCCGAAGCGCCGAGGATTGCCGCTCACGTCCCCGCCATGTGCGCCGTGATTGCCGAGACGCTCGGCATTTCACCGGACCGCGTGGCCGTCAAGGCGACGACAAACGAGAAGCTCGGATTCATCGGGCGAGAGGAGGGTATCGTGTCGATGGCCAGTGCCAGTGTTGAAGTGCCGAGGAGTGTGTGATGGCGGCCAAGGCGAAACCCTCTGCGGGCAAGCAGATCATCGATATCCTGGCGGAGCGCAACCAGACCTTGGTGACGGCAGAAAGCTGCACAGGCGGCATGATCGCTTCCGCCCTGACCGATATTCCGGGTGCATCGGCAGCGATCTATGGCGGCTACGTCACCTACGCCAATTCGGCCAAGTCGCGGATGATCCAGGTGCAGCCCCGGCTGATCAGGGATTATGGCGCGGTGAGCAACCAGGTGGCCCGCGCGATGGCCGACGGAGCCCGCAACACCGCCCGCGTCGATTACGCGGTGGCGGTCACCGGGATAGCCGGGCCGGATGGCGGCAGCGAAAAGAAACCTGTTGGGCTCGTCTATGTCGCCGTGTCGTCGGAACTGGCCACCGTTGTGATCGAACACCGCTTCAGCACTGACCTCGGGCGCGACGGCATCCGTAAGGCGACTGTCGATGCGGCGCTGGATCTGGTTCTGCAGGTGCTGACCAGCGATCCGCCGAACTAAGCGGGCTTAATCCCCGAACCGCCTGTCAGCCTCGTCGCAGAAAGCGCGCATGATTTCGTCCTGCTTGGCGGCAAAGGCCGGTTCGGCCACGGCCGCGATCAGCGGATTGGAAATCTTGAAGTCGATCTCGAAGCG
>CAMLKN010000163.1 GCA_946480655.1 uncultured Devosia sp.
TGAAGGGGCTCTCGTCACGGGCGGAGTCGAGGCCAAGGTAGATGATGCGCCCCGAGGGTGCGCTGTGAACCTGGACACCCTCCGATGCCTCGAGTGTCGCTACGTCGCCCGGAGGGACGGAGTCGATGAGGTCGACGTCACCGGCCAGAAGCGCCGCCACGCGTGCGGCCGAATTGGACATGAGGCGATAGGTGACATTCTCGAATTCGGGTGCTTCACCCCAATAGGTCTCATTGCGGGCCAGTGTGTAGTGGTCGCCGGGCGTCCAGGAGACGAACTTGTAGGGGCCGGTGCCGATAGCGGCCTCGCCACTATTGAAGGCTTCGATACTGGCGCCTTCCGCCGCGGCCTTGGAGACGATGTAGACCATGCCGGCCAGTTCCATGAACTGCGGCGTGGGCTTGGTGGTGGTGAAGCGAATGGTCAGGGGGTCGACGATCTCCATGGAGGCAATGGGCGCGACATTGGCGGTGAAGGGCGCCGGGCTGTTGGGGATTTCGTCGGCTCTTTCGAGCGAGAAAACGACGTCCTCTGCGGTAAAGGGCGAGCCGTCGTGGAAGGTCACGCCCTCGCGCAGCTTCACCTCCCAGGTCAGCTCGTCGAGATTGGTCCACGAGACGGCGAGGCCGGGCTGGATCTGCAGGTTCTCGTCCGGTTCGACGAGGCGGTTGAAAACCTGCGCGGCGATCTGCTGGCTGTTGCCGGAGCGCGAGAAATGCGGGTCGATGGCTGCCGGTTCGGTGGAACTGCCCACGGTCAGATCCACGGCCATGGCGGCAGAGGTCAGGCAGCTCGATAGAGCCAGTCCAAGCAGGAGCTTTCGCAAAAGTGGCATAGGTGTTTCCTTCCCTTGTGATCGATGAGTCATGATGGGTTTGTCGCCTCGGAGCGTTGCTCGGCGCGCATTGGCGGGGTGTCATTGAGATGGCAGGCGCTGAGGTGTCCCGGCGCGATGGCCTTCAAGGCCGGCCGCTCGACGCGGCAGCGGTCGAAGGCGTGGGGGCACCGCGGATGGAAGTGGCAGCCGGTCGGAGGATTGAGGGGTGACGGGATCTCGCCCTTCACCGGCTGAAACACCCGCCTGCGCTGCTGGACACTGGGCATCTCGGCCAGCAGTGCCTGTGTGTAGGGATGGTTGGGTGTCGCGAAGAATGCCTCTGCGTCCGCACTCTCGACGATGCGACCGAGGTACATGATCACCACGCGGTCGGCGATGTGCTTGACCACGCCGAGGTCGTGGCTGATGAAGAGGTAGGTCAGCCCCAGATCCTGCTTCAATTGCAGGAACAGGTTCAGAACCTGGGCCTGGATCGACACATCGAGCGCCGAAACGGATTCATCGCAGATCAGGAACCGCGGATTCACCGCGAGGGCCCGCGCAATGCCGATGCGCTGGCGCTGTCCGCCCGAGAACTGGTGGGGGAAGCGGCGAGCATAGGAGGGGTCGAGGCCGACCTTGGCCATCAGGGACTCGACAAGTCCAGCAACCTCCGAGCGGCTGGTCATCCCATGCGCAACCGGCGCTTCCCCGATCGCCTGGGCCACGGTCTTGCGCGGATTGAGCGACGACATCGGGTCCTGGAAGATCATCTGGCTGGCCAGCAGCGCCGCCCGGTGCTCAGGCGCAGGCATGTCGGAAAGCGATCGGCCCTGCCATAGGACCTGACCCTCTGACTGCTGCATGATGCCAGCCAGGATCCGCCCCAGCGTTGACTTGCCACAACCCGATTCACCCACAAGGCCGACGATCTCCCCCGAGCCGATCTCCAGGGAGACATCGTCAAGGGCGCGTACCGGGGCCGGTTCGGCAGCCCCTGTGAGGCGTCCCACGAGACGTTCGGCGAGGTCGAGCTTGCGCGCAAAAGTCTTGGAGACATGCTCCACTCTGACCAGGGGCGTGCTCATGGGCGAACCCCGTTCTGGGGGTGGAAGCAGCGCCAGCGGTGCGCACCCACCTTGGTTTCCGTCAGTTCGGTTTCGCAGGTGGCGGTGGCCGCAAAACAGCGCAACCGGAACGGGCAGCCGCTTGGCCGGCGCAGCGGGGAGGGAGCCATGCCGGGAATGGCCTGCAGGGTCTCTCCGCGGCGCAGGTTGGCCGGTATCGAGCGCAGCAGGCCAATGGTGTAGGGGTGCACCGGATGATCGAGGACGGTGTCCACTGGGCCCGCCTCGACGATCCGCCCGGCATACATCACGGCTATGTTGTGGGCGAGCCCGGCGACCACGCCCAGATCGTGGCTGATCCAGATCAGCGACATGCCAAAGTCCTTGGAAACCTTCTGAATTTCGAACAGGATCTGCGACTGGATCGTCACATCGAGGGCCGTGGTGGGTTCGTCGGCGATAATCAGGTCGGGCCTGTGCAGGAGCGCGATGGCGATTGCCACCCGCTGTCGCATGCCGCCCGAAAACTGGTGCGGATAGGCGGAGAGACGCTCATCAGGGGACGGAATGCCGACCAGGCCCAGCGCTTCCACGGCGCGGCGGCGGGCCTCGAGCCTTGGGACACGGTCATGGGCCCGAACGGCCTCGACCATCTGGGTTTCGATGGTGAGGACGGGATTGAGCGTCATCATCGGGTCCTGGAAGATCATGGCGATCTTCTTGCCGCGGAGCGCCCGCATGTCGTTTTCCGGCCGGCCGACCAGGTCTTGGCCCTGGAACAGGATGCGCCCGCCGGCAACGCGACCCGGTGGATCGACCAGGCCGATGATGGAAAAGCCGGTGATCGACTTACCCGATCCGGACTCTCCAACAAGTCCGAGAATTTCGCCGCGCTCCACGCTGAAGGAGACACCGTCCACGGCGCGGATGACACCGGCGGGCGTTTCGAAATGCGTCTGGAGATTGTCGACTACGATCGTGCTCATCTCAGCGCCCCAGGAACCGCGGGTTGAACACTTCGCGCAGCCGGTCGCCCACGACGTTGATGCTGAAGACAAGCACGAGCAGGAGCAGGCCGGGATAGACGCTGATCCAGTACTGGCCGGAGAGCAGGACCTTGTAGCCATTGGCGATCAGCAGCCCGAGGGAAGGCTCGGTTATGGGCAGGCCGATGCCGAGGAAGGACAGCGTTGCTTCGGCCGAAATGGCGCTCGCCACCTGCAGCGTGCCCACAACGATGATCGGGGGCATGCAGTTTGGCAGCATGTGGCCGAAGAGAATGCGGGGCCGGGACAGGCCGAGTGAAACGGCCGCCTCGACATATTCCTTGTTGCGCTCGACCAAAGCGGCGGCGCGAACGGCACGGGCGAACTGGGCCCATTGGACCAGGACCAGCGCGAAGATGACCTTCCAGACTCCTTGCCCCAGCATGGCCAGCAGCATCAGCGCCACGAGGATGGCCGGCAGGCCAAGCATCAGGTCGACAAGGCGCATGATCAGGGCATCCACCCGGCCGCCGACATAGGCGGCCACCATGCCCAGCGCGGTCCCCACGACGAGAGCCACCACGCCGGACAGCAAGCCCACGGCAATGCTGGTGCGCAGGCCATAGATCATCGCCGACAGCATGTCCCGGCCCTGCCCATCCGTCCCCAGCAGGTAGATGGAGCCGTTCATGCTGGGCGACATGGGCGGCAGGCGGGCATCGAAGAAGTCGATCGCGCCCAGGTCATAGGGGTTTTGCGGCGCGAGCCACGGTCCGAAGATGGCGGTCAGCACAAGCAGGAGCGTGACAATCCCGCCCACTGTCGCCTTCGGGCTGGTGAGAATGCCGTCCAGGGCCCGGCCCAGGGTCGTGTCGGTGGACGGGCGCCACTTGCTGCCGGGGGACATCATTGGGTGTCCCTCAGCCGGATGCGCGGATCGAGCAGGGAATAGGCGATATCCACGAGGAGATTGATGATGACGAACATGAAGACGACGACCAGGAGGTAGGAAACGACAACCGGGCGGTCGAGCAGCATGATCGAGTCGATCAGCAGCTTGCCGATGCCGGGCCAGGAAAAGATGGTTTCGGTGACGACGGCGAAGGCGATGATGGATCCGAACTCCATGCCGACGACCGTCACCACCGGGATCATGATGTTCTTGAGCACGTGGACCAGCACGATGCGGCGCTCGCTAAGTCCCTTGGCCCGGGCGAACTTGATGAAGTCGAGCGGCATGATCTCGCGCACGCCGGTACGGGTGAGGCGGATGACGAGAGCCAGGTTGAACAGCGCGAGATTGGTGGCTGGCAGGATGAGGTGCGTGAGGCCGTCCCAGCTCACAAGGCTCGTGGTGAGCCCCAGCATCTGCACCGTCTCCCCGCGCCCGCCGGCCGGGAGCCAGCCGAGCCATACGGAAAAGATCATGATGAGCATCATGCCCTGCCAGAAGTTCGGCAGGCTGAAGCCGAGGATGGACCCGGTCATGATCGTTTCATCGACCAGAGTGTTCGGCTTGAGCCCGGAGACGAGCCCGAGGGGGATGCCCACGACAAGCGCGATGACCAAGGCAACCAGAGCCAGCTCAAGGGTTGCGGGGAGCCGCGCCAGGATCAGGCTGATCGCTGGCTGGTTGAACACGAAGGAGCGGCCGAAGTCGCCGCGCAGGGCATTGCTGAGGAAAATCCAGTACTGTTCAACCAGCGGCCGGTCGAGGCCAAGTGCCGTGATGGCCGCTTGCCGCTCCATCTGAGATGCGTCGGCGGCGATCAGGATGTCTGCGGGATTGCCGATGGCATACACCCCCAGAAAGACGATCACCGAGGTCGCGAGGAGAACCCCTGCGCTTTGCAGCAGCCGCCGAATGATGAAGACAGTCATCCTGCCATCCCATGTGTTGCGCGTCTGGCCGGCCGTTTCGCCATGAGCTTTGTCCCCTCGTGCGGCCGGCACAATGTCCTTGCGCGACCGGTGAGGGCAGCTAATGATCAAACTGCAAAAGGCGCAATCTTATGTGTTTTTTGCATTGGTCGATGCAGACTCCGACATGTGCGGGTCGTTCTGGCGGGATGAACTATGACGCCCAAACAGCTCGAAGTTTTCCGCGCCGTAATGTCCACCGGGACGACGATTGGCGCCTCCGTCGTTCTCAAGTTGTCCCAGTCGGCCATCAGCCGTCAGCTGAGCGCGCTCGAGGCCGATCTGGGGTTCAACCTCTTCCATCGTGATCGTGGGCGCCTTCTGGCGACTGCCGAAGCAAGGATTCTGGTCGAGGAAGTGGATGAGCTGGCCGACGTGCTGGCGCGGCTCAAACGGCGTACTGACGAGCTTGGCGCCGGACGCTTCGGGCGATCTTTGCTCAAGATGGGTTTCCCCCACTCCATGACCACGACCATCCTGCCGCGGGTTATCCGGGACTTTCTGGCAGAGACGACTTCGGTCAGTCTGGAACTGGTTGCAGGGCCATATAGCTACGTCGAGCACGCCGTCACGGGGCGCGTGGCCGACTTCGGATTTGTGCGCCTGCCCACGGAGGATCTGGGCTTCGAAGTGACGCCGCTCTTCACCAGCGGCACGCTCTGCGCTGTTCCCCGGGACCATGCGCTGGCGAGCCGGGACGTAATCACAGCGGAAGATCTCAATCAGGCCGACATGGTGCTCTTGGGCCGCCTTCGCCACAACCGCCAGGAGATCGAAACCCTGCTGCGCGAGGCCAAGAGCGA
>CAMLKN010000164.1 GCA_946480655.1 uncultured Devosia sp.
GCCGGATCGGCCTCGTCATAGGCCTCCACCTCGACGATCCGGCCGCCCACGCCGTCGAACAGCAGCGTCATGCCGATGAGCTCGGGCGCGACTTCGGTCACCGGCCGGTCGAAGAAGGTCTTGTCTATGGCAACGCTCAGTTGCAGCCCCGCGCCTTCTCGATCTCGACGATCCGGGCCACATTCGTCCGTTCATAGACATTGAGCCGCACCGCGGCCTGGTCGGTGATCCAGCAGCCCGAATTGTCGAACACCTTCTTGGCGCGCTCGGTCTGGAAGCAATAGCCGTTCTGCTGGTAGATCAGGTTGCGCACTTCCCACAGGGCCTGGCAGGACAATTGCCGCAGGGCCGGCCGCGAGAAATACTCCGAGTCGTCGCAGCCGATGATCTCGTAGCAATTGGCCATGGCACTGCCGGTCATGGCCGCCAGGGTTGCAAAGGCGATAAGCACTCGACGCATCTTCATCCCTCCTGTGGCCCCAGCAAAGCACGAAGCCGCTCGGTCGAACAGGGTGATTGGTGATAGCTTGACGAACGGTGCCTTCGGCGCGCTCGCCTTTGTCCGGGGAGGCGCCGGGACTATGTCTGCAGCAATCGTACCATTCATGGAGGTCGAGATGATCGACACATCCGTCCAGACCAATGTCCGCTCCAAACCCGTCCTGCCGCTGAGCACCACGCTCGGCCCCGTGCATATAGCCGTCACCGACCGGCAGAAGGCGCTCGCCATCTGGCAGGATGTCGTCGGCCTCGACCTTATCGAGGAACACGGCAACGCGCTGCATCTGGGCGCCGGCGGCAAGACCCTGATCGTGCTCGAAACCGGCGCCACCCGCCCGGTCGTGCCGCGCAGCATCGGCCTCTATCATGTAGCCATCCATGTGCCCAACCGCGTCGACCTGGCGCAGATGGCGGTTCGTGCCCTGCAGCGCAATGTCCGTATCTCGCCCACCGACCATCTCGTCTCCGAGGCCATCTACCTCTGGGACCTCGACGGCAACGGTATCGAAGTCACTTTCGAAACCCCCTGGCGCGGCACGTTGGGCGATCCCGACAAGGGCCAGACCTATGCGGTCACGGCCGAGGGCAAGCCCCATTCGGGGCGCGATCCGATCGACCTCGATGGTCTGCTGGCCGAACTGGGCGAGAACCCGGTCCTGGCGACGCGCATGCCCGGCGGCACGCGCATCGGCCACGTCCATGTCCATGTCAACGATCTCCATCAGGCCATGGACTTTTATCGCGACGTGCTGGGCTTTGGTGGCCTGATGCTGATCCAGTCCTTTGGCATGGGCGATGTCGGGCTCGACTACATGCCCCATACCCTGGCCTTCAACATCTGGTCCGGACCCAATGCGACCCTGCCGCCCGCCGGCTCGGCCGGGCTCCGGTGGTTCACCATCGGCCTGCCCGATGCCGAGAGCCTTGATGGGTTGCGCGCCCGCCTCGAACAGGCCGGGGCGCCTATCGAAGTCGTCGGCAATGACTTCGAGACCCGCGATCCGTTCGGCAACCGCATAAAAATCGTGGCCTCCGTCTAACTAACATGTTAGTCCTTCCGCCACTCGCAATGGGGAAGGACTGACATGCGCGCCATTCGCTGCAATGCGCCGGGTGAACTGGCACTGGTGGAGATTGACAGGCCGGAGCTCAAGCCCGGCTGGGTGCGGGTCGGGATCAGCCATATCGGCATCTGCGGCACCGACTATCACATCTACGAAGGCAAGCACCCCTTCCTGCAATATCCCCGAATCATGGGTCATGAACTCTCCGGCACGGTGCTGGACGCCAATGGTGCCGAAGGGTTGGCCAAAGGCGATGTGGTCGTCGTCAATCCCTATCTGGCCTGTGGTTCCTGCCCGGCCTGCCGCGAGGGCAAGACCAATTGTTGCGAGACCCTCACCGTGCTCGGCGTCCATGGCGATGGCGGCATGGCCGAGGAAATCACTGTTCCGGCCAAAAACCTCTACCTCGCCGAGGGGCTGAGCCAGCGTGACGCGGCCATGGTCGAATTCCTCGCCATCGGCGCGCATGCCGTGCGGCGCACGGAGTTGAAGCCCGGCTGGCGGGTGCTGGTGGTCGGCGGCGGGCCGATCGGCCTTGGCGTTGCCTTCTTTGCCCGCATTGCCGGCGCCACCGTCACCATCCTTGACGCCGCCCCCGACAAGCTCGATGCCGCAAGGCAGTTCGGCTTCGGCGCTGCCGCGCTGGACGAGCGCGAGGGCGACGCCTTCAAGCGGGCCATGGGCAGCGGTTTTGACGCCGTTTTCGATGCCACCGGTTCCATCGCGGCCATGAACGGTGCCGTCGCCTATTGCCGCAATGGCGGTGCGCTGACGCTGGTGGGCGTGGTCAAGGGCACCCTTGCGTGGGAAGACCCCGAAATCCACCGCCGCGAACTGACCATCCGGTGCTCGCGCAATGCCACGCGCGAGGATTTCGACCACGTCATGGCCTCGATCCGCGCCGGGCACATCCCCACCGATCGCATTGCCACCCATGCCACCAATTTTGCGGACGTTCCGGTCAATCTGCCCCTGTGGGCCAAGGCAAGACAGGGGCTGATCAAGGCGATTATTTCCGTATAGTCTGAGGGCATGAAAAGCGCTCAGGACGTCCTCAATTTCTGGTTCGTCGAACACGGTTATGAAGACTGGTTCGGCGGCAAGCCTGACTTCGATGAAAAGCTCGCCGCCCGCTTCGGGGAGTTGCACGAGCAGGTCAGCCATGGCGAGGCTTGGCATTGGCGCGAAACCGCCAATGGCCGGCTGGCCGAGATCATCATGCTCGATCAGTTCTCGCGCCAGCTCCACCGCGGCACCGCCCGCGCCTTTGCCCAGGACGGCATGGCGCTGGTTCTGGCGCAGGAAGCCATCTTCGAAGGGGCGGACAAGGAAGTCGAACTGGGTCGCACCATGTTCTTCTACATGCCCTTCATGCATTCCGAATCCCTGGTGATCCAGGAGGAGGGCGTGCGCCTGTTCGAGACGATTGGCGACGAGAAGACGCTCAAATACATGACCGACCATCGCGATACGATCGCCCGCTTCGGCCGCTTCCCCTTCCGTAACAAGGCGCTGGGGCGCCAGAGCACGCCCGAGGAAATCGCCTATATGCGCGAACAGGAAGGCCGGGTGTTCTGAGGTCATGAAAAAGGGGCGCCGGAGCGCCCCTTGGTGTTTATGCGACCAGTCCCTTGGTCAGTTCCAGCGCCTGCCGCTCGAACAGCCGGCGATAGATGCCGCCATTGAGGCGGATCAGCGCCTGGTGGTCACCCTCCTCGACGATCCTTCCCTTGTCGAAGACCAGCAGCCGGTCGAGCGCCCGCACCGTCGACAGCCGGTGGGCGATGACCAGCGTCGTGCGCCCCTGCATCAGCCGTTCCATCGCCTGCTGGATCATCACCTCGCTCTCGCTGTCCAGGCTCGACGTTGCCTCGTCGAGAATGAGGATGGGCGCATCGGCCAGGAACGCCCGCGCAATGGCGACGCGCTGGCGCTCGCCACCCGATAGTTTCACCCCACGCTCGCCCACCATGGTTTCATACTGCTTGGGCAGGCTCATGATGAAGTCATGCGCGTTGGCCTGGCGGGCCGCTTCCATGATTTCGGCACGGCTGGCTTCGGGCCGGCCATAGGCGATGTTCTCGGCCAGCGTCCGGTGAAACAGGATGGGCTCCTGCTGCACGATGGCAATCTGGTTGCGAAGGCTCGCCTGCTGGTGATCGGCGATATTTTGCCCATCGATCCGGATGGCGCCATCCTTCACGTCATAGAGACGCTGGATCAGCTTGACGAAGGTCGTCTTGCCCGAGCCCGAATGGCCTACAAGCCCCACCCGTTCGCCCGGCTTGATGGTGACCGAAAAGTCCCTGTAGAGCGGGGTCGGGTGCGCGCCATACTGGAAGGTGACGCGATCGAAGACGATCCCGCCATCCTTGATGACGATCGGCTTCGCCCCCGGCCTGTCCTCGATGCCCAAGGGCATGGAATCGATGGCAACCAGCTCTTCCATGTCGTTGACCGAGCGCTGCAGGTTGCGGATATGCATGCCCACCTCGCGCAGGTTCCCCTGCAGGGTGAAATACATGGCCAGGACGAAGGTGATGTCGCCGGCGCTGGCGAGACCCTGGCTCCACATAAAGAGCCCCGTGCCCAGGATACCGGCCTGCATGCCCACCATCATGAAGCCCTGGATGGCCCCGCTGAAGTTGCCGCGGTTCCAGGTCCGGCGCGTGCGATGATCCCATTTGCTGAGGACATGGCCCAACCGCCCCTCTTCGCGGGTCTCGGCGCCGAACGCCTTGACCACGGAATTGCAGCTGACAGCATCGGCCAGGGCGCCGCCCAGCCTCGTGTCCCACGCATTGGCGAGGGTCGCGGCAGGGGACACAAAACCCATCGAGAGCGACACCGTCACGCCGACATAGATCATCGATCCCAGGCCCACCACGAGCCCGATCAACGGCCAGAAGACACCCAGGATGATCGTCGCTCCCATCAGCATGACGAGCGAGGGCAGCAGTGCCACCAGCAGGGTGTCGTTGAGCGCATCGAGGGCCCACATGCCGCGCGTGATCTTGCGCACCGTCGAGCCTGCAAAGGCATTGGCGTGCCAGTCCGTCGAGAACCTCTGCACCCGGCGGAAACCGTCATTGGCAATGTCGGCCATCATCCTGAGCGTCAGCGAGATGATGTTGCGGAAGGTGAACCAGCGCACGAAAATGGCCAGCGCCCCAAGCGCCACGACAATGGCGAACGCATTGACAGCCTCGGTCGAGGCATTGCCGCCGCCCTTGGCGATCGCATCCACGATGCGGCCCGAGAACAGGGGCACGGTGACCAGGGCCAGCGTGTCCGTGATGACGAGCAGGCAGATCAGGCCGATGCGGCCGGGCTGCCTTGCCCAGTGACGAAGGGTGAAACCGAGCACGTTGCGATAGGCATCGGCGCGAAAATCGAGCTTCTTGCGACTCATTTGCTGCGTCCGGCGCCGTTCTCCGGCAACCGGTTCCTCAAAACAGGAGAATGAAAGGCGCAGCGGAGGCTCGGACCAACGACGTCCGAATTGGCGTCTCAGCTGCAGGAAAGAACGGAAAGACCGCGGGTGGTCAGGCCGGTGCGGCGGACCACGGGGAGCAAGGACCTAACCTCGGCGCTTGCCCGCAAGGGGAGAAAACATCACTGCTGTCATGCAACGCCTCCCCTGAATTTGAAAATGAAGCGGCGAACGGTTTGTAACCAAACCGTTCGCCCTTGCCAATGCCGAAAATCGAGCACCGCGCAGTGTGATGCAACTTGGCAACGGGGGCAGGTGGCCTGCCTCGGCTTTCACTACCGTCACCGGAAACTCGCTCGCACACATCCCCCTTCTTCAGAGGGAGGCCGGGTGGGGGCCTTCTGGGAGAAAGCCACATTCCAAAAAAAGTAATCCCCACTTCTTTCGGCGACCCCATACTCCCCCCATCAGCCGGGTGGAGATGGGGTTGCAACGATCAACCGTCCGGCGACAGTCG